>CANQZL010000067.1 GCA_947628325.1 uncultured Bacilli bacterium | reverse complement strand
ATTTAATGATATTAAAACAATATTAAACAGCAATTTTAATTTATTTATTTAATGTTAAATTTTGTTATAAAGACTTTTTAAATATAATATTTTTTATTTATTACATATATTTTATTATTATATACTTTATATACTATAATTTTTTTATATAGTTTTAAAAATCAATTATCTTATATAAATATTTCAAAACTATCATTATTAAATAACACAAATCAAAAAAGACTTTTAAAAAGTCTAATAAAAGCATTTACACATTAGATAATTTATCTTTTATAAAATCATCTAAAAAATCTGAATCTTTTTTAACCCACTTATAATCGCAATGTTCATCACTTAATTTTACATTAATCTTAGAACTATCTACATTAATAATAAAATCAATCTCCAAATCATGTACTAACATGTCGTTTTTCTGCTTAACTTCATCATAATAATGAGTAATTATTGGATTAAACTCATCGCTAAACCCTATCTCTTCTTCAAGTTCTCTTTTCAAACCAGCTTTTAAATTTTCACCATCTTCTAAATGGCCACCAGGGAATTCCCATGCACCTGGATATAGCTCATCATTTTCATTTCTCTTTACTATCAAGAATAAATCTTTGTCTTTTAAAATACCAGTCAATACAATTCTAATTTGCATATATTTTAATCCTCCAAACTTTGCTATATTATAGCATATATTTTAAATAAATCATTTATAATTACAAATTTATTATTTTTATTTTCATAATTTATAATTATTTAAATTTTTATCGAAAGAAACTACTATACAACCATATTGTTCCAATTCTTCTAATTATTTTATACAATCATCAACTAAAATGTCAATATGTGAATATACATATTGAATTTTAAATGAAAATTAACGAATTATCAAGTTTTTAAAAGCTGACTATTGACATTTTTTTTAAAAAATTACAATTAAAGCGTAATTAAATATTATATTTTTATTTATAAGAAAGAAGTATAAACATGAAAAAAATAATTTTTTTGAAAAATATAATTCTGCTTTATGGTGTTTAGTTGTAGCACTATGGTTTTTCGTAGAATATCTTTTTATGGATTCTAAAGTAGATTCTATATTATGGTCAGTAATATTTTGGATATTTTTCACTCTAGAAGAATCTATTAGATGCTATAAGACAAAATAATTAACAAAAAACTAATGAGTTTTAATAATAAATAAAGTTTATTAACTAAAGGATATTGTTTTATAAAGCTAACAATATCCTTTTTCTATATTAATAAAAAATTTTTAATTTTATTTCTTGTTTTAAAATTTTTATATTATAAAATATGATATTTACATAATCAATATAGTTTTAATTACTTTTTTATGATAATGATTTTAAAGGTCAAAATTTTGAAAATTATAATGGTAAAGTAACCCTTACGATTTATTTTCTTTTTTTAATATTTTTTTCAATTTTTAAGATTTTAGATAAAATTTACTTATTACTATAATCTCACAAATGCCCTTATTATAAAGGGAAAATTTGATTGTAATTATGAGTACAAAAAAAGGGCAACCCCCGTTGTCGGAATAGTCCCCGTAACAACTAAAATATTTAAAATAACTTGTAATATAATACCAAAAGACATCCCAAAAGTTAAATATTTCTTAAATAAATCTTGTTCTCTTAAAGCTATTTTAATAGAACGATAAAAAATAATAAAGAATAAACTTATTACAAAGAAAACTCCTAGAAAACCAAATTCTTCTGCAATAATACTAAATATAAAATCAGTTTGAGGTTCTGGTAAATAAAAATTTTTTTGAATAGAATTACCTAATCCTTTACCTAGTAAACTAGAAGGACCTATAGCATAAAGACTTTGAATTATTTGAAATCCACTACCTAAAGGATCACTCCAAGGATTTAAATATGAAATTATTCTTTTCATACGATATGGTGCTATAGCAATTAAACCTACTATGCCAACTAAACCTATTAAGCCAATCTTTATAAAAAAACTTAAATTAGGTCCCGAAATAAATATTAAACCTACTAAAGTTAAAATTATTACCATCGCTGTTCCAAAATCTGGTTCAAGCATAATAAGTAAGAAAAATAAACAAATTATTAAAAATAATGGTAATAAGCCCTTCTTTATATTTTTAATATCTTTATTATTATGAGCTAAATACTTAGAAGTATAAATTATTAAACCTAGCTTACTAAATTCAGAAGGTTGAATACCTAAAGGACCTATTCCAAACCAACTTCGTGAACCATTTCTAACTTTTCCTATTCCAGGTATTAAAACTAATACTAATAAAATAAAACATAAAAATAAAATTTTATTAGAATATTTTTCGTATATACTAGGATTAACTTTTACTAAAATCCCAATTAAAAACAAACCTCCTATAAAAAATATAAATTGTGATTTAACATACTTTAAAGCATCACCATACTTATATAATGCCCAAATATTACTAGATGAATAGACCATTAAAATACCAAAAGATATTAATATAATAGTTGATATTAATAAGATTTTATCTATCTTCATATAATCACCTTATTAAATATTATTAATTTACCATAAAAAAAATAATATAATAAATAAATTTTATTACATTATTTTTTACGATATCCTAATATATTTAAACATAAAAGAATAATTACTAAAAATGATAATCCTATTATAACTAATATTACTAATTGTGATTGTTGATGGTAAGAAAATATTTCATCTTTTAAATAGAAATGATATGTATCAATAATTTCATCATTAACTAAGATATCAATATATCCTAGATTATCTCCTATTTCATTATCTGGAGATATTTCATCTGCTATATTATAATCTATCTTAATATTATTAAATTCTTCATCTGTTAATTTTTCTTTGATATCTTCTTCAGCCATTATGATATATTCACTAATAGTTCCATCTTTAACATTTATTTTCTTTATAATAGATCCTCTAGGTATTATAGTATGTTCTTTAAATGTATGTGTTTCGATATAATCATATATTTTATAAGTTTCTAAAATATTATTACTATAATCACTATTTATATCTGATTTACAAACTATTAAGGCATAATGAGTATTATTAATAGTAGCCGTAGAAGCTAGTAGTAATCCAGCTGGTGCAGTAAAACCAGCTTTATTTCCAGTTAAAATATCAGAATTCAAGCCATGAAAAGTTGCAACTGCTCTTGTATAATTAATAACTTCTAAACCATTAGTCATTCGATATGTTGTAGTACTAAAAACTTTCTTAAATACATCATTTTGTAAAGCCTTATTTAAAAATATCGAAAGTTCTCGGGCTGTACTAATATTTTGATCACTACCACCATAGCAATCAGCAAACGTAGTATTTCTAAGGCCCATTTTAAGAGCTTCTTCATTCATTAAAGAAACAAACTTTTCCTCACTACCGCTAATATGATTAGCTATTGCCATTGCCGCATCTGCTCCTGAAGGAAGCATTGTTCCATATAATAAATCCAAATATGTTACTCTATCCCCTTCAACTAATCCCGCAACTGTATAGCCCCATAAATTAGTAATATCATTAAACTTAATGGTTACTTTTTCATTTAAATTATCTAAAACATTAATTGCTGTATATACTGTCATCATCTTCGTAAGCGAAGCTAAAATTTCCTTCTTATCAGGATTCTTTTCATAAACTATTTTATTTTCATCCAAATTAAGTAATACTACAGCATCAGCACTTACTTCTACTGGTAAAGAAAGTCCCTTTACTATATTACAAGAACATAGAAATATAAATATAATAAAAATAAATTTTTTCATTATACCACTTCCACTACTTTATACATTTTATCAAAGATATATTTATATTGCAAACAACCTAATATTAATAAAAGTCTTAAATACTATTTTCAAACATAATATTTAATGGTGATTATATGTTTATTAAAGATAAACAATTTAGAATAAAAATTATCTTAATAAGTGTTTTTATTATATTTTTAATTATCTTATTTAGAATATTTTATATTCAAGTATTTAGTTATAATAAATTAAATAAATTAGCAACATCTCTGTGGCAAAGAAACTTACCTATTACAGCTGATAGAGGACGTATTTTAGATCGTAATGGAAAAGTTTTAGCTACCAATATTACTACAACTACTCTTTATGTAGTACCTAATCAAATTATTAATAAAGAAGATACAGCTAAGAAATTAGCTGATATATTAAATGCTAATTATGATGATATATTAAAACATTTAAATAAAAGAACTTCTTTAGAAAAAATTAATCCTGAAGGAAGACAACTTGATAGTGAGACTGCTGATAAAATAAATAATTTAAATATAGATGGTCTTTATTTAATGAAAGAATCCAAAAGATATTATCCTTATGAAGATGTCTTATCTCATGTTTTAGGATATGTTGGTATTGATAATCAAGGATTATCAGGATTAGAATTAAAATATGATGAATATCTAACTGGTAAAGATGGTTCTATTAAGTATACTTCTGATGGTAAAGGCAATCGTTTAAATAACTTAGAAATTTATGAACAAGCTCAAAATGGTATGGATATAACTTTAACTATTGATATAGATATTCAACTTGCTTTAGAAAAGGAACTGGCTAATGCTGATGCTAAATATAATCCAGAACAAGCTTTATCAGTTGTCATGGATCCTAATACTGGGGAAATATTAGCGATGGGTTCAAGACCAACTTTTGATTCAAATAATTATAAAAATTATGATTTAGAAATAATTAATAGAAATTTACCTATTTGGAAAAACTATGAACCAGGTTCTACTTTCAAAATAATAACTCTAGCTGCTTCATTAGAAGAACAAACCATTAATCTCTTTACAGATACATTTTATGATGGAGGTTCAATTAATGTTGAAGGAGCTCGTATAAAATGTTGGAAATCTGGTGGTCATGGTGCTGAAACATTCTTACAGGTCGTTGAAAACTCTTGTAACCCCGGCTTTGTAGTTATGGGTCAGAAACTTGGAACAGAAAGATTATATAAATACATCAAAAATTTTGGCTTTACAGAAAAAACAGGTATTGATTTAAATGGTGAAGCTAGTGGTATAATGTTTGACTTAAAAGATATTGGTCCAGTTGAACAAGCAACAATTTCTTTTGGACAAGGTATTAGTGTTACCCCTATTCAACAAGTAACTGGTGTATCAGCAGCTATTAATGGAGGAAAACTATATAAACCATATGTTGTTAAATACATAACAGAACCTGAAACAAATGATATTATGTATGAAAATAATCCTGTTCTAGTAAGACAAGTTATTAGTGAAGAAACATCTAAAATGGTTAGATTTACTTTAGAAAGTGTTGTCTCTTCTGGAACAGGTAAAAATGCTTATATAGAAAATTATCGTGTAGGAGGCAAAACTGGAACAGCTCAAAAAGTAAATAATGGTACTTATATGACCGGTAACTATATTGTTTCCTTTATGGGATTTATTCCTGCAGATAAACCTGAATATGTTGTATATGTTGCAATTGATAATCCTAAAGGTATAACTCAGTACGGAGGAACTGTTTCAGCTCCAATAGCCAAAAACATTATGAAAAACATTATAAGTATTAAAAACTTACAACCTGCTAAAGAAGTTACTCCACGAGAATATACTTGGTTAGATACAAAATATGTTAAAGCTCCTAATGTTTTAAATATGACTAAGAAAGAAGCTTCATCTATTCTAAAAGGCTTTAAAATAGAATATAGTGGTAATGGAGATAAAATAATATATCAAGATCCTAAACCAGATATATACATTAAAGAAAATTCAACTATAAAAGTAATGCTTGGTTAAAATTTGTATATAAAAATGTCAATTTTATACTTTGACAATCTTTAAAGTAGTATTTTGTAGTATAATGCTCTATAGAAAGAGGTGTTTGTATGCTAGTTTTAGCTAAAGCAGCTATGGCTATGATGTTAGGATTTATTCTTTCAATTATAGCTGGACTGATTCTCATTCCAATATTAAAAAAACTAAAAGCTGGACAAACAGTTAGTGCAACAATTGGTGAAAGGCATCAAAAAAAGAATGGTACTCCTACTATTGGTGGTTTAATATTTATTATTCCAACTATTCTAACTTTAATTTTATTAAAGATTAAAGGTAGTATTGAGATATCTTATAATTTACAAATTATTTTAATTGTCTTTGGTTGTTATGGATTATTAGGTTTTATAGATGATTGGTTAAAAATTAAATTCCATAATAATAAAGGCTTAAGTATTATGTTTAAGTTATTATGTCAAATGGGAATAGCTTTAATATTTTTCTATATTTACATAACCAATGGTGGTTCACCTACTCTAGAAATTTCATCATTAGGAATAAATATTAATTTGAAATGGTTTTATGGTATATTTATTTTATTTTTATTAGTTGGAACATCTAATGCTGTAAATATAACTGATGGTTTAGATGGTCTAGCTGGTGGCTTATCAGCAATCGCCTTTTTAGCATATGGTTTACTTGCTTGGAACGCAACATGGATGGCTGGTAATCAAGAAGTTGGTATTTTCTGTTTTGTTTTAGTTGGTACTTTACTTGGTTTCTTATTATTTAATTCTCATCCGGCCAAAGTCTTTATGGGTGATACTGGTTCATTAGCACTAGGTGGTGCTTTAGCAGCAACAGCTATTTTAACAAAGCACGAATTATCATTGGCTTTAGTTGGAGGAGTATTTGTTGTTGAAACATTATCATCACTAATTCAAATGATTTCTATAATTTATTTTCATAAAAAAGTATTTAAAATGGCCCCAATTCATCATCATTTTGAACAACTAGGTTGGGCTGAAGGAGACATTGTCAAATTATTTTATGTTATTGGTTTACTCTTAGCTATGGCTGCTATAACATATGGTGTTTGGTTATAAAAAAGATATTGTAATTCACAAAACAATATCTTTTATTTTATTCTAATTAATTTAGCTACAAAAAATCCTTCATAATATTTATTTGGTAAAATAGTTAAAGTTCCTTCTAGTTCACTAGATAATATAGGAATATCTTTATATTTATTATAATCTATATAATCTAATTTTATATTATTATATTTATTTAAAATATACTTAATAATTTCTTCATTTTCTTCTTTTAAAATACTACAAGTAGAATATACTAATGTACCATTAATTTTTAAATGTTTAATAGCTTCTTCTATTAATCTTTTTTGTCTTTCAACACTTATATTAATTAAATTTATATTAAAGTATTTCTCATTAATATTATTATCTATTAAAGTACCACTCCCACTACATGGTGCATCTAAAAGTATTTTATCAAACATAAAGTATTCATCTAATTTACTAGCATCACTTACTAATAAAGATACTTTCTTTGTTCCTTGAAGTTCTAAATTATATTTTAATTTAGAAGCTCTTATTTTATTTTTTTCAATAGCAGTAATCATTGCTTTATTATTAGTTAAAGCAGCTATTTGAGTAGTTTTTCCTCCTGGAGCAGCTGCCATATCTAAAATAAGTTCATTTTCTTGAGGATTTAATATTAATGGAGGTATCATTGAAGAAAGACTTTGTAAATATATTTTCCCCTCTTTATAAATATCTAATTCTCTTATCTTTTCTTCATTAACATTTTCTATAATAAAAGCTTCTTTATACCAACTAACTTCTTTAAATAATATATTATTATCATTTAAAACTTTTTTTATATTATCAGTATTTTCTTTAATAGTATTAACTCTTAAAGAAACTATTCTATTTATTTTATAACCATTTAATATTTCTTTAACTTCCGTCTCATTATAATAAGAATTCAACTTATCAATTAAAAAACTAGGTATCATACTCCACCTCTTTAAAGTATTATAACATATTATAAATTGTTATATTTTATTATTAATACTTATAAACCATTTCCCTATTCGAGTATTCATAAATTTATTTATTTCTTCTATTGTTCTATTTTGTTTTGTTTTAGATAACGGATCACATACTTTAAATCCAT
>CANQZL010000066.1 GCA_947628325.1 uncultured Bacilli bacterium | reverse complement strand
TCTGTTTATAAGTTGTCTGCATATCCATAAATAAAGGTAAAAATTCTTTATTAGTTACTAAAGAACCATCTTCATTTAATGAAACATTATAGTAATTTAATGATGTTTCATTTTGTGGAAGATTATTATTACTTGACGAAAAAGTTCCATAATAATTTAAACTATGAGTTGTTTCATATGAATTTGTTTCTAGTTCACCAGATGTATTAATAAATTTTAATTGACTTCCTTCTTTACTAACAAGTTCAAAATTTAAATAAACTTGTAAAGTATACTTAGCAGAGCCATCATCTTTTGCTGCTGCATAAACACTTGGTAATAAATTTAAAGTCATTCCCAAACATAACAATAATATTGTGCTAAATCTAAATACGTAATTAATAATTTTTTTCATTTTACTTTCCTACCTTACTATAAAACTATTATATATTCATTTAACACTAAAATCAATTGCAACGTTTAAAAAAGTGTAAAGAAAAAAAAGTTTAATTACTTAAACCATTTTTTCTCTTTATTAAGATATGCTGTTGCAAAAAGTGCAACTGTTGCAATTACAAATAATATAATAATTGTCAAATCGGCAGTTTCAGGATTTATTGTTCCATCAACAAAAGTCGCTTCTATTACAACATCACTATCTGGCATAATAAATGAATTGTTACTTATATTTATTTTATTATTATCATTATCACTTATTACAATACTACTCAAAGTATATCCACTATCAGGTATTATTTTAAATTGAACAGTAGATCCTGCAATACCACTACCACTTATTTCAACATGCCCCTTACCATTCTTTTTAATAGTTACAGTATTCATTATCTTATATAATTCACTATTAAAAGTAACATTTTCATCACTTATATAATTAGTTACTATAAAGCCATTACCAATATCTTTTAACATCAATACATTATTTATTGTTTTTGCTTTATTTAAAATAGTTCCATTTTTATCCATTATAATAAGATATTCTTGATTATCTTCCCTATTATTTGCTATACCAACAATATAATTACCAATAATTTGGGCTTCTTGAATATTTGAATATTCTGAGTATTCCTTAGTCCATAATTTATTATAATCCTTATCAAAAGCCGAAACTAAAGCTACCATACAATCCTTCGTCTCACAATTATCTTTATAATATAATCCACTAGCAATTATTACATTATTTTTCATTTTTGTAGATTTATACTCTATTTTATTACCATTATAAGTATTATATCTTCCTTTTATTACATTATAATTATTATAATCTGAAGTATAGAATTGATTTGATGATTCATAAAATTCATTAGCCAAATTATTATCGACGATAAATGTTTGTGAACCAGAATTTATAATAATATTATTATTCTTTATAAAAAATAAAGAATCTCCTAATAACTTTCTTTGATATATTTCATTATTCCTATTATAATCTTTAAGTATTACTCTTTTTTGAATATCAAAATTTTTATCAAATAAAACTATTCCATAATTATCGTTTGTTTCCAAACTATATTGATAATATAAAGCATATATATTCTCCCCATCTGTAGCTAAATCATCTATTCTAAAAGGAATATCATTTTTTACTAAGATAGTGTTACCTTCTTTATCATAATATGTTAAGGAAGAAGTATAATTCTCCTCATTTTCTATTACATAACTATTTAAATATCCATCTAAATAAGAAGTATAATTATTATATATTAAGTTTTCTTGAGTTGCTACTACATCACTAGTTTTCCAACCTTCTAAAAAACCTAAAGCTAAAACTTTATTATAGGAAAATATTCCTAAGCAAATAATTATAAAAGATAATAATTTTATAAATTTATTCATTTAGAACACCTACTTTATAAAAGTATATCAATTAAATAATTCAAAAACAATTTACAATTTATTATATCTATTAATTGTCAACCATTTATAAATATTTATATTTATTTTACAAAAGTTTTATCAAGACATTTTTATTTTTTATATAAAAAATTGATTAACCCTAAGTTAATCAATTTACATATTAAATTCTTTTTTTACTAATTCATAAATTTCTTCTTGAATATCTTCAATATCACGAAGTTTATTTTTCTTATCTACACAATTTATTTTTTTATAATTATGTAATTCAGCTAATTCTAAATAAGCATGTTCAGCATTTCTAATATGTAGCATACTTACTTCATGTTGATCAGCTGGTTCTTTACGTCCTTTTTTTAATTCAGCTTCTTTTTTATAAGGCATATATAAGAAAATAGTAAGATCTGGTCTTGGTAATTCCAAAAAACCATATTCTAAATCTTCTAAATTTTTATATAACTTTAATCTTTCTTCCTTATCGAAAATCTTTCCTCCTTGATGTGCCATATTACTTTCAACATATCTGTCTAAAATAACATCTGTTCCTTCATCTAGTAGTTCATTTATCTTACCAATATTATATCTTCTATCAGCTGCATAATATAAACAAGCAACTTTAGGATCAACATTAGCAGCTCCTTCAGGAAAATATCCATCACAAATATGTTTTTTACCCAAATAAGCTCCTCCTACTATACGACCTGTTGGAGTATCATAAGCTGGAAAACTAAATCTTTCAATTTTCCTTCCTTCTTTTCTTAAACGTTGCACTAACAAACTTGTTTGCGTTTCTTTTCCAGAACAATCTGTTCCTTCGACAACAATAATTCTTCCTCTCATAATCTCTACCTACCTTAATTATAATAATACTAAAATTTCAGGCTATTTTCAAGATAATAAAAGATACTAATGTTCTAGTATCTCATTTATTTTTTTCTTTATTTCAGTAATATCATCAAGTTCAAGAATTTCTTTTAATGAAACATTCTTTTTATAAATATTTAAGATATTTTCATATTTTTCTAATTTACTTAAAACTGTTTTTACGGTTTTTTGGACAGCACTTCTAGTAATATTTCTATTTTCAGCAATCTCACTTAAAGATAAATCTTCTTGATAATAATCTTTAAAGATAAGATTTTCTTTTAAAGTAAGTAAAGAACTATAAATATCAAATAAATTATTATAATAAACGTATTCTTCCATTACATCATATCCTTAAATAAACCATAAATATAATTTTCAATATCAAAGGCTTTTAAATCAGTCATTTTTTCTCCTAAACCAATAAATTTAACTGGTATTTTAACTTCATCTTTAATTGCTAAAACTATTCCTCCTTTAGCCGTTCCATCTAATTTAGTTAATACAATACCTGTTATATTAGTTATTTCTTTAAAAGCAACGGCTTGACTAATTCCATTTTGACCAGTTGTAGCATCAATTACTAATAAAGTTTCATGTGGAGCATTAGGAATATGACGTCCTATTACTTTATTTACTTTTTCTAATTCTTTCATTAAATTTACTTTATTTTGTAAACGACCTGCAGTATCAATTAAAACTATATCAACATTTTCTTCTTTAGCTTTAACAAGACCATCAAAAACAACTCCTGCTGGATCAGTATTTTCTTTACCATAGAAGCTTGATCCTGTACGATTAGCCCATTCTTCTAATTGTTTAACAGCTCCTGCTCTAAATGTATCACCAGCAATCATCATTACACTTTTGCCTTCATTAATATACTTGTAAGCTAATTTAGCAATAGTTGTAGTTTTCCCAACGCCATTAACACCTACTACTAAAATAACCGTTGGACCATCTTCAGCCATTTTTATTTTATCTGATAAAGTATCATTATCAACATAAATAATAAATAATTCATCTACTATAACTTCATTTAAATATTCAGTATCAGTTATTTTTTCACTTTTTACTCTATCCCTTAGTTTATCCATAAAATTCATTACAGTATTAACCCCAACATCAGCATTAATTAATATTTCTTCTAATTCATCAAAATAATCTTCTGATACTTTAGTATATTTAATACCTAACATGCTTAACTTAGAAACAAACTCTTTACGAGTCTTTTCTAATCCCTTATCATAAGTTACAATATCTTGAGCTTCACTAACTTTTTGATGATTTTTTACAAATAAAGCCCAATCCTCATCATCGTCTTCTTCATCAGGTTCTTCCTCTTCTTCTTCCTCATCTAAATCTTCATCCTCTGCAATGTCATCATCTTCAACTTCTTCTAAAGATTCGTCTTCAGATTCCTCTTCTTCGCTTTCTTCTTCATCTTCATCTTCAAATTCATTTTCTACTTCATCATAAGAAGAATCTTCTAATTTAGTTTCCTCTTCTTCTTCATCTAGAATAGGCAAATCTTCAATTTCTTCATTAGATTCTACTTTATATTCTTTTTTAACTTCTTCAACTACTTTTTCTTTTTTCTTTAAAATATTTTTTAATTTATCAAATAATCCCATTTATATCACCATACTTAGTATACCTTATCTTAAGCCTTTTGGCTACTTTTTTAGTATTTATTAATATTATATTACTTTACAAAGAAATATATATATAACTAGACATTTTAGAGTAATTGATATATAATTACTAACGAAGAACTAATACTTTTTTATTAATTGTTATTAATTTTTGAAAGGAAAGATTTTATTATGAATAATAAAGATGGATTTACATCCGTCATTGCTTTAGGTGGCTTAGGAGAAGTTGGTAAAAACATGTATGTTTTTACTCATAAAGATGAAATATTTATAATTGATGCTGGTGTAATATTCCCTGAAAGTGATTTACTTGGTGTTGATTATGTTATTCAAGATGTTACCTATTTAAAACAAAATGAAAGTAAAATAAAAGGTTTATTAATTACTCATGGTCATGAAGATCACATTGGTGGTATTTCATTTCTCTTACAAAGTGTTAATATTCCCGTTATCTATGGTGCTAAGACATCAATTAGTTTAATTAAAAATAAATTAGAAGATCGTAATATAGGATATGATCATTTAGAAATTATAAATTCTGATACAAGAATTAAAACTAAGTATTTTGATATTGAATTTATCGCAACTACTCACTCAATACCTGATAGTTTTGGTATAGTTCTTCACACTCCTAATGGAACTATTGTATCTACTGGAGATTTTAAATTTGATTTAACACCAATTGGTCCAATGGCTGATTTACATAAAATGGCAAAAGTTGGAGCTGAAGGAGTTAAGTTGTTATTGAGTGATAGTACTAATGCTTTATCAGAAGGATTTTCTAAGAGTGAAAATACTGTTGATGAAGCCTTATCTGATATTGTAAATGGTTATAATGGTCGTATTATTATTGCGACATTTGCTTCTAATATATATCGTGTTAAACATATAGTTGAAACTTGTCGTAAGAATAATCGTAAAATAATAGTTTTTGGTCGTAGTATGGAAACAGCTACTAATCTAGCTTTAAATAATGGCTTATTAACTGATAAATCAATTTTTATTGATTCTAATCAAGCTAAAAGTTTAAAGAAGAATGAAATTTGTATATTATGTACTGGTTCACAAGGTGAACCTCTAGCGGCTTTATCACGAATTGCGAATGGTACTCATAAACAAATTTCATTAATGCCTGATGACTTAGTTGTCTTTTCTTCTAACCCTATTCCTGGTAATGCTGCTGGAATTAATAGAATAATAAATAAACTTTATTTAAAAGGTGTTAGAGTAATAACTAATTCTGAATTTAGTGATATCCATACTTCAGGACATGCTAAACAAGAAGAATTAAAATTAATGTTAAGATTAATTAAACCAGAATATTTTATGCCAATGCATGGTGAGTATCGTATGTTAAAATCTCATGCTCAATTAGCTATTGATTGTGATGTTAAAAAGGAAAACATTTTCATTATGCAAAATGGTGATTCACTAATTTTAGATAAAGAAGGAGTTCATCGTGGTCCTAGTGTAACAGCTGGAGATGTTTATGTCGATGGTTCACGTATTGGTGAAGTTGGTTCAATTGTTATTAAAGATCGTAAATTAATGTCAAAAGATGGTATATTAATAACTATTTTAAATATTAATCCTTTAACTAGAAAACTATTAATAAAACCAAATATTACAACAAGAGGTTTTATCTTAGTTAATGAAAATGCTGAATTAATTAACCAAATTGAAAAGAAAACAACAGAAATAGTAACTAAATTTTTAAGTGAAAATACTTATAGTTATACTGATTTAAAAAATCAAATTATTTTAGAATTACATCCATTTATTAATGGTTTAACTGGTCGTAGACCAATTGTTTTACCAGTAATTATGGAAGTTAGAGAAGCTTCAAATAATTAAGGTACATAAATAAAAATGTATCTTTTTTATTGCAATAAAAAAGAAACTATTTAGCTTCTTCTTGAGCTCTAGTTTCTCTTATTACTGTTATTTTAATAGTACCAGGATATTGCATTTCATTTTCAATTTTTTCTTTCATTTCTCTAGCAATCTTATAACTTTGAGAATCATCAATTTCTTCTGGTTTAACCATAACTCTAACTTCACGACCAGCTTGCATTGCAAATGTTTTTTCAACACCCTCAAAACTATTACCAATTTCTTCTAATTGTTCTAATCTCTTGATATAGTTTTCTAAAGAATCATTTCTAGCTCCAGGTCTAGCAGCAGATAAAGTATCAGCAATTTGAACTAAAGTAGAAATAATACTTGTTGACTCTGTATCACCATGATGTGATTTTATAGCATTTATAACAACTGGATCCTCATGATACTTCTTCGCTATTTCTTCACCTAGTTCAACATGACTACCTTCTACTTCATAATCGATAGCTTTACCAATATCATGAAGTAAACCAGCACGTTTAGCTAAAGTAACATTTTCACCTAATTCAGCAGCCATAACACCACATAAATGACCAACTTCTTTAGAATGTTGTAAAGCATTCTGTCCATAACTTGTTCTAAAGTTTAACTTACCTATTAAATTAACTAATTTAGGATCTACTTTAGTAAGTCCTAATTCATAACATGTTTCATTACCAATTTCCGTAATCTTTTCAGACATATCTTTAGAAACTTTATCATATACTTCTTCAATTCTAGCAGGATGAATACGTCCATCTTTAATTAAAGTTTCAATCGTAATTTTGGCAATTTCTCTTCTTAAAGGATCAAAACTTGAAATAACAATTGCCTCAGGTGTATCATCGATAATTAAATCAACTCCTGTAACAGATTCAATTGTTCTAATATTTCTTCCTTCTCTTCCTATTAAACGCCCTTTCATTTCATCATTTGGCAAAGTAATAGTACTAACGGTTTGTTCATTTGTTACATCATTAGCATATCTTTGCATACTTGTAACAATTAAACTTTTAGCCATTTCATTTGCTTTTAATTTTGCTTCTGTTTCTTGTTCTTTAATATAATCAGCAATTTCTAATGACATGTTTTCTTCGACTCTTTTCATGATTAAATCATGAGCCTTTTCTTTTGAAAATTTAGCAATTGTTTCTAATTGCTCCATTTCATTTTTTAGTAAGTCATCAATTTTAGCTTCTTTTTCTTGTATATCTTTTTGTTTACTTAGTAAATTATTATCTTTTTGATCTAACAAAGCATCTCTTTTTTGCAGAATTTCTTCTCTTTTATCAAGACTTTTTTCTCTTTGAAGCAATCTTTCTTCCGAATCTTTAAGTTCAGCTTTCTTTTCTTTTATTTCTTTATCCGTTTCTTGTTTTAAACGATATGATTCTTCTTTTAATTCTGCTAAAGAATCCCTTTTTTGCTTTTCAGCTTCTTTTTTTGCTTGTTCAATCATCTTATTTGCTTTATTTTCAGTGCTTTTACCACGAAAATAATTAACAACTAGAAATATAATAAAACCTAAAAAAATCCCCACAAGAAGTGCTAAAATGACAACAACTGCATTGTTCATCTTAATACCTCCAATTTATTTTATAGAAAAATTATACAAACTAATCATCTATATACTTATTATAAGTAAAATAAATTGATTTTTCAAGTGTAAAGAGTATTTACTATATTTTTACTTATTTTATTAATTATTTTTTAAAGTAAGTAACCATAAATTAAGGTCTTTT
>CANQZL010000065.1 GCA_947628325.1 uncultured Bacilli bacterium | reverse complement strand
TTCTTATTTAAGTGATATACGGTAACAACTTTTGTATTATTAAAAGTAGTTATATCATAAATTTTATTAATACCATAGCTTCGATCTAAATATAAGTCGAGTTTTTTATGAGAGTTGGGTAATTCATCAAGGTGATTATTATCTACAAAAATCATTATCTTATTAATATCTTTTATAGTAGTTAAAGAATATATAATTGCTTCAATCATTTTTTCTTCATTTTCTTCATCGATATTTAAGAATTCTTTACTAAAATTTATTTTTAATAAACCATCTTTTAATTCATAATTTAATATTTTCGTATTTTCAGGAATTATGGCTTTAAAACCTTTAGGAAGATTGCTACTTAAAGCAGAATTAATAATTAAAGAGTTTAAAATTTCTTCAATTTTTTCATTATTACTATTACTTGCAGAACTTATTTCAGTCATTCCTATAAAATCATTTTCATCTATTAAATATATGTTAATTTTTTTATCATTTTTAATTTCAACATCTTCATTTATTTCTTCAGGATAGTTATATAATATTAAAGCTAATAAAAGGAGAAGAGTAGATACAGCTATTTTTTTAAAAGTAAATTTTTTTAACATTAAACCACCTATTTAATTATATTTAAAAGATTTTAAATAAGAATAAAAACCCTTCATAAAGGGTTTATAATTTTATTTCATTAAGTTTTAATAATTCAATAACTGCTTGACCTCTGCTACTAACTCCAAGTTTTTGAATAACGTTAGAGATATGATTCCTTACTGTTTTTTCACTTATCATAAGAGCTCTTGCAATTTCCACAGTATTATAATTTTGTATAAGTAGGTCAAACACTTCTTTTTCTCTTTTTGTTAATATATTCTTCATATATATCTCTTCCTTACTACTATATTTTATGAAGAATAATAATATATGTTAATTAAATTTTACAGTTATATATTTGTCTTCTTTAAATTCTTCGTTTAATCTTCTAATAATTTTATTAGCTAAATCATAATCATGTTTTTCAGCTTCGATTACAACTGTTACATTAGCATTATTTATTTTAATAAAAGAATCAAATTTAAATTCTTCTTTAATAATTTTTTCTAATTTTTCTTCCAAACTTTTATTACTTGAAATTAAAAGTAATTCGTTATAAGCATCATTTTTACTTTGAACATCAGCTGTTTCACTTAATAAAACATCTTGTAAAGAATTAATTGTTTCTAAAACTTCTTCATCACTTTGAACTCTTAAAGCTACCAGTTCGGTACTTTCATTAACTACTAAAGATGTGTCTGTAGTATCTACAGAATCAACGAAATCACTTAGTTTATTTTCATTCATACTAATATAAAAAATACTAAGGACTAAGATAATACTAAATAAAAATGTAAACCATATACTTTGTTTATTAATCATATATTTCCTCCATTACTAATAAATAATATTAATTGACATTACTTTTTATACTTTTATTTTACTATTTTTCTAATTTATATTATTATATTATTAGGTGGGATTATGAAAAAAACTAAATATATAAAAATTTTATTTATCTTTTGTTTACTATTTGCAATAACTATAATTAGTTTTAATAATGTTTATGCTGCAACATCTTCAAAATTGTATTTTTGTCAAAGACCAGACATTTTAAGAATGTTTAAAATAATTGGAATAATTATTTCTATTGTAAGAATTTTAGTTCCTATAGTTTTAATATTTTCAGCTATTGTAAGATTAACTAAAGTAATTATCTCAGGAAAAGATGATGACATGAAGAAAAGCGTTGGTGGTATCATAAAAAGTGCTATTGCGGGAATTATTGTTTTTTTGTTACCATCAGCTTTAAACTATGTATTTACTGAATTAGTAAATTTTGATGATAGTTCATATACGGCATGTAGTACTTGTTTGTTTGATGCATCTAATTGTAAAATACCTGATAGTGAACCAGATGTCTATAATGATTAATTGATTTTTTAAGAAAAATAGTTTCTAAAATAGGAGTTTAATTACTTCTATTTTTTTATGACTTTTGTTATAATAAATGACGTGATGTTTATGAAAAGATGCGAAGTAGATAGAAGTAAGTTAAGTCCTGGAATGAGACAATATATGGAAATAAAAGATCAATATCCAGAAGAATTATTATTTTTTCGTTTAGGAGACTTCTATGAACTTTTTTTTGAAGATGGAATTTTATGTAGTCGTGAGTTAGAATTAACCTTAACTGGTAAAAATGCTGGTTTAGAAGAAAGAGTACCAATGTGTGGAGTTCCTTTTCATAGTGTTAAACCATATATAGAAAAATTAGTTAATAAAGGCTATAAGATTGCGATTTGTGAGCAATTAGAAAATCCTAAAGATGCTAAAGGAACTGTTAAAAGGGGAGTAATTCAAGTTATTAGTAAAGGAACTATTGTCGATTATGAAATGTTAAAAGCCTATGATAATAATTATATTGCTAGTATCTTAGATATAAATGGAATGTATACAATTACATATGGTGATATTTCAACTGGTTCTCTTTATATATTAGATGTTATAAAAGATAAAGATAAACTTATTAATACTATTTTAAATCTTAATATAAAGGAAATAATATTATATGAAAATAATGATGTAGAATTATCTCTTTTACTTAAAAATACTTATGGAATAGATATTACTATTTCACCATATTATTTAGAAAATCAATATGAATATTTATATAAAGATCTTAAAGAAATGAGATATATTCTTGGTATTAAACATTTACTTTATTATGTTGTTGTTAAAGAATTAAAAGATGTTTCACATATTAGAGAAGTTGAAATAGTTAATCCTTTAGAATACTTAGAGATGGATGTTCATACGATACGAAATTTAGAATTATTTGAAACATTAAGATTAAAAGAAAGAACTTATAGTTTAATATGGTTACTTGATAAAACTAAAACAGCTATGGGCAGTAGAATGTTAAAATCTTGGTTAAGTAATCCTTTAAAAGATAAAAAAGAAATAATTTCAAGATATGATATGATAGATAAATTACGTCAAGAGTTTATCTTAAAAGATGAATTAATTACTGAATTAGATGAAGTATATGATTTAGAGCGTTTATGTGGAAAGACGATGTGTGGTAATTTAAATGCTCGAGATGTTTTACAAATTAAAAGAAGTTTAAAAGTTTTACCTAGTATTTTAGATAAAATTAAAAAGTTAGGATTTAATTTTACATTTAATGATGAACAAGAACTTTATCAATTATTAGAAAAAGGCATTTATGAAGAGCCTCCTATTGGATTAAGAGAAGGGTTCTTAATTAAAGATGGTTATAATAAAGAATTAGATGAATTAAAAGAGATTCGTAGTGGTGGTAAAGAATTTATTGCTTCTTTAGAAGAACAGGAAAGAAAAAGAACTGGTATAAAGAATTTAAAAGTAGGGTATACGAAAGTATTTGGTTATTATATTGAAATAAGTAAGGGTCAAATAAGTCAAGTTAAAGATGAATTTGGTTATGAAAGAAGACAAACCCTAA
This sequence comes from uncultured Bacilli bacterium, assembly GCA_947628325.1. GTDB lineage: Bacteria > Bacillota_I > Bacilli_A > RF39 > UBA660 > Coprovivens. The sequence goes on along the minus strand of CANQZL010000065.1, from coordinate 4,600 downwards.
CTAATTGTGAACGTTTTATTAGTCCGGCTTTAAAAGAAAAAGAAGCGATGATTTTAAATGCTGAAGAAAAAATAATTGAGCTTGAATATAACTTATTTATGGAAATTAAGGAGCAAATTAAAAAAGAAATTTTTAATTTAAAAGATATTGCAAATTCTTTAGCTATGCTAGATGCTATAATTAGTTTAGCAACGTGTGCTGATGAATATTCATTAGTAAGACCAGAAATATTAGATGAAAGACGTATTGAAATTGTTGGGGGAAGACATCCAGTTGTAGAAAGAGTTTCTAAAAATGAGTATGTTGCTAATGATTGTATGATGAATGAAGATGTTAATACTCTTTTAATAACAGGACCTAATATGAGTGGTAAATCAACTTATATGCGTCAACTGGCTATTACAATTATAATGGCTCAAATGGGTTCTTTTGTTCCAGCAACTAGTGCTAAATTACCAATATTTGATAAAATATTTACGCGTATTGGTGCTTCTGATGATTTAGTTTCTGGGGAATCTACTTTTATGGTTGAAATGATGGAAGCTAAGAATGCTATAGTTAATGCCACAAGTGATTCTTTAATTTTATTTGATGAGTTAGGTCGTGGAACAGCCACTTATGATGGAATGAGTTTAGCACAAGCTATTTTAGAGTATGTTAATAAGGAAATTGCTTGTAAGACATTATTTAGTACTCATTATCATGAATTAACGATCTTAGACGAATTAAAAGGTATTAAAAATGTTCATGTTGAAGCTTATTTAAAGGATGGTAATGTTACATTTTTACATAAAGTAAATGATGGGGCAGTTGATAAAAGCTATGGTATTCATGTTGCTAAACTTGCTGGAATGCCTAAGGATTTATTAGATAGAGCCGAAGAAATATTAAAATATTATGAAGGTAATGATAAGAAATCCCCAGTTTTGGAAAATACTCAAGTAGCATTTAATTTTGATGAACCTGAAGATGTATCATCTCCTGTATTAGATAAACTAAAAGATGTAGATCCTCTTAAAATAACGCCAATGGATGCTATAAATATATTATATGAACTTAAGGAGTTGTCTAAAAAATAATGTATAATGATAAATATTTTTATGGTTTAACAGACTTATTACATTTTAATTTATATGCTTCATTACTTAAAGATAAAATAATAAAAGAAGAAAGAGTAATTATTAAAGTTTTTAAAAAAGAAAATGAAGTTGTTGTAATTGAAACAAACAATTTTAAAGATACAATTTTAAAAGATACAAGATTAAATAAAGAAGATAATTTATTAGAATATGATTTAATATATTTACATACTTTAGAAAGATATTATTCAGATTATGAAATACCAGGTATGATTTATGAATATGTAGAAGGACTAGGTAGTTGGTATCGTGTTAAAATAGATGGTTTTAATCCTTTAGATAAAGATTTAAAACCATTTTATTTAAAAAAGAAAATAGAAAAAGATGATTTAAAAAAATATGCTAAAAATAATGATATTTTAAATAAATTAAATAAATTTTATGATATTACGAAAGGTTTAATTAAATTTAGTAAACCAACTATAGTAAAAGATTTATTTTTAAAAATAGAAAAATAAAAATATTTCTTATAAATAGGTAATGTGGTATAATTTTTTGTGAGGTGCTTTATATGGGAAAAACAAGAAGTGAATTAAGAGAAATAGCCATGGTTATTTTATATCAAGCTGATATTTTAAAGAGTAGTAAGTTAGAATATAATATAGAAAATTTAATAAATGAAAATTTAGAAATAGATAATGAATTTGTTAGAAATATTGTTTATGGAGTTACTACACATATGGAAGAAATAGATGAATTAGCAAATAAACATATGAAAGATTGGACTATAAAAAGAATAGATAAAACAGGAGCAGCTATTTTAAGAATAGGTATATATGAAATTCTTTATGAAGAAGATACTCCTAATATTGTAGCAATTAATGAAGCTGTAGAACTTGCTAAAAAATATAGTGATGATAGTGTTAGAAAAATAATTAATGCTGTTTTAGATAAAATAAATAATGAAAATTAAATAAATTTCATTATTTTTTTCTTTTTTGACATAAATATGTTATTATTAGTATAATAATCGAGGTTAAAATATGAAAAAATATCATTTATTAATTTCTTTTTTTATACTTTTCTTTTTATTTCCGTTAAGCACAAATTATGTTCTTAAGGAAAATAATGTTAGTAATAGATTAATGAAAGAAGCCTTAAGTAGTACAGAATATTATGATTGGGGAGATGTAACTACTTTAGATCCTAATTATTCTTATTCAACTATTTTTTATACTAAAGATACTAAATTTATTATTCATCGTTGTGATGTGGGAAAAGTAACTTTTAATAAAACAAAAAGTGGAATAAGTATTCCAAAAAGTCCAACGTTAACTAAAGGTAAAGTATTGATTATGCAAATAACTAATTGTGCAGTTAATAAAGATGGTGAATTACTTGATGTTGTAGTAAAGGTTTTTAACGTTTCTCCATTTTCTAGTGGGGGAAATATTGATATTGAAGTACCAAATATATTGAATTTACTTAAATCGCAAGATAAAGTTTCTGCAACAACTATTGATCGCCCTGTTGATGTCGGAGATCCTATAGTATTTAGATTAAATGCCCATAATGCTAGTTGCTCTTTTAGTTTAACTTATTATAAAGCTGGAACATATGTATATGATAATGATGGAGGGAGTGGAGAACTTGGCAATATTGAATCAGTAAATGGACTTTTTACAGATGTGGATGTTCCAGCATCTTCAAAGAATTCTAAAGTATATTTTTCAGGTAATGAAGGAATTTTTCCAACGACAGGCAGTTCAATAATGTATTATAATAAAAATAAGTATGAAGTTAGTGCTTCTAATTTTAAAAAGACTTTTATGCGTGAAGATTTAAATGGTTTATCTATAGATCAAAGAAAAGATAATACAAATGGTGTTTGGTTTGCAACATCGACATTATTACTTACTAAAAATATTAGTAATTCTTATTATGAATTTACTTATTCAGGAGTTGGTTGTGGCATTTGGTATTTTTTTGCTTCCCCATATCCGTATGAAATTGATAGCCCTTACAAATCTTCTAATTTAAAAGAAGTAGTTACAAATGAATCATTTGAATATACTATATCTCAATATATACCTAATAATTATTATGGGAATTTATTTAATTTTTCTGAAATATATAGTAATTTATTTTCTAATACAAGACTTACTTCATTATCTTTGAATGATCAAATAGATGAAAATCTTATTATTGGAAGTGATATTAAGGTTTTAAATGAATCATTACTTGATGTTAGCGATTATTTTTATATAGATGTTATTGATAATTATGTTAAAGCAACAGTTAAGGATGAATATTTTGATGATTTACAATTTTATAATCATACTTATAATTTAGTAATTCCTGTATCAATTAAGAAAGGTATTTCTAATGTTGATTTTATTAGTAATAAAGGTTATGTAACTTCAAATATTGGTGATAGTTTAGAAGAAGAAATGCCAACTCCTGAAATTGATGTACGAATAAAATATAGACTTACTGTAAATTATTATGATGAAATGACAGGGGAAAAAATTGATTCATCTGATGAATATGTATATTATTGTGGAGATAGTTATACTACTTCTTATGATAAAATAGATGATGATTGGATATATACAGGAAATTCTGGTAATATAAGTGGTACTATATATCAAGATACGGAAGTTAATTATTATTTTTCTTTTTTTCGTAGACTTCCAGTTACAGGAGGAGAAGGTTTAAAAAAAATTCTCTATATTGGTTTAAGTTTATTATTATTTTCTGCTTTAATAGTTTTAATAATCATTAAAAAAAGCTTTATCAAATAAACGATAAAGCTTTTATATTGAACGATACTTGTTTTGATCTTTAAAAGGATTCTTTTTATCAATTCTGTCAGTAAATAAAATACCATCTAAATGATCTAATTCATGTTGAAAACCGACAGCTAATTCTTCACGAACACGAATTTCTTGTTTATTTCCTTGTTCATCAAAATATTCTAATGTCATGCGAGCATGTCTTGGTACTATACCTTCTACAGGACGATTAACACTTAAGCATCCTTCACCTTCAGCAATATATACCATTTCTTCACTTACACTTTTAATTTTAGGATTTATTATAACATATCTTTTAAATTTTCCTTCTTCATATTCATGAACCATTACAAATATTCTTTTAGGAACACCTATTTGAATATATGATAAACCCCATCCAGCACGTAAATTGTATTTTTCACGTGTTTCTTCTATTTGTGACATTTCCAAATAATCCATCATATCTTTAATATTTTTTTTATCTTCTTTGGATAGAGGGAATGTTACTTCTTTACTTTTTTCTTTTAATTTTTTCTCTTTTTCATCTAAAATTTTAATTTCAGGTAGTTTTTTAGGTAAATTACTCATATTTATCACCAACGACATACATTGTATCAAAAAAATGGCAAAAAGACAAATTTAAAAAGGATTTTGTTATTTAAAATTCAAAGTGCCCATATATACTTGTCATGGGAAATAAGTTATAGAAATTAGTCAAGGACGAAC
>CANQZL010000064.1 GCA_947628325.1 uncultured Bacilli bacterium | reverse complement strand
CAATTAAAATTGCGCGATACCGATCAAATTTTTGCTACTAGTTCAGGTGCTATGAAAGAATTTCAAGTTGATATAAATAAGGCTTTAAATCATATAAGTGCTAATTCCTCTCATCGATACAACCTTGTTTTAAACTATGGAGTTAATAATTTGGGTCAAGATTGGGTAGGTGCTTACACAAACATAATAAATAAATTAGGTAATAAAGCTAATATTGTTATACTTAGTGTAAATCCATGTCGTGAAGGTGCTTGTAATAATAATAGAATAAGAGAACTTAATAATAAGTTACAAGCTGCTTTTTCATCAGGATACAAAAATGTTAGATATTGTGATTCCTTTACACCTTTTATGAGTCAAGCTAGTCCTGATATGTTTACAAATGATGGTGTCCATTATACAAATAAAGCTGCAAATTTTATATATTCTAAAATATTAGAATGTCTTAATGATTTTTAATATGTAAAATATTCATATATATGTTGAAATATATATTTTAGTATTGTTATAATTTAAGTTAGGTGATAGAGATGAATTATAAATATACATCAAGAAGTGAAGAAGATACAATGGAAATTGCTGAAAATATTGAAAGCGAAAAATTTCCAGGTATGGTTATTTGTTTAGAAGGTGAATTAGGTAGTGGTAAAACTATATTTGTTAAGGGATTTGCTAAAGCTTTGGGATTAACTGAAACTATTACTAGTCCAACATTTAGTTTAGTTAAAGAATATTTAGATGGAGAAATGCCTTTATTTCATTTTGATGTATATCGTCTTGATGATTCAAATAATGAATTTGGACTTGATGATTATTTAAATCAAGATGGAGTTTGTATAATTGAATGGCCTGAAATGATTGAAGATCAACTTCCTGAAGAAAGATTAGATATTAAAATAAAAATTATTGATGATAATACTAGAGTTTTAGTATTTACGCCTTATGGGCAACAATATGAAGACTTATGTGAAGCTGTTTTATAAGACTCGAAAGAGTTTTTTCTTTTGCTTTAAATATGGTATAATATGGCACGAGAGGTGGTATCTATGTATTCATTATTTATTGATACTCATAGCAAAAATGTCTTAATAATTTTATTTAAAGATGGAAAAATAATGGTAAAGAATAATGTTGAATCAAAAAATAAGCATAGTGAAATAACAATGCCTACAATAATAAAAACATTAGAAGAAGAAGAGATAAATGTTCATGATTTGAATTTAATTATAGTAGTAAATGGACCTGGTTCATTTACTGGAGAAAGAATTGCTGTAACAATTGCTAAAACATTATCTTATACTTTAGATATTCCTATTAAAGTAATAGATTCTTTAACTCCAATGGCATTAAGTATTAAAGCAAAAGAAAAAATAGTTTCTTTAGAGGATAAAAATGGAGCATTTATTGGAATTTTTGATGAAAATAATAACAAAAAAGAAGAGTTTAAATATTTAAATAAATCTGATTATGAAATATTTAAAGGTAAAAATAATGTAGTTAATGAGTGTGACATTGATTACGAAGAAGTATTTAAATATGTTGATACTTTAAAAAGTGAAAAACCACATAGTGTAAAACCTCTATATATAAAAGGAATAAGTGCTTTAAATGATAGATAAGATTAAGATAAATGATAAAGAATTTTTTAATAAATTAGGATTATTGATAACTAATAAGTTTGATAAACTATTTAATCTTGATAATATTTTAAATTCTCAATATGAGGAAGTGTTTGGTTATTATATAGATAACAATTTAGTTGGTTTTATACATATTAGTAAATTATTTGAAACTATGGATATTATTAATATTGTAGTTGATGAAAAGTATCGTAGAAGAGGTATTGCTACTAAATTATTAAATTATATATTTAATTTAAATGAAGGACCTTTAAGTATTTTATTAGAAGTAAATGAACATAATGAACAAGCTATTAATTTATATTTAAAAAATGGTTTTACTGAAATAAATAGGCGAAAAAATTATTATGGAAAAGATACAGCAATTGTAATGAAAAGAGATGTTTAATATGAAAGATGTTAATATATTAGCAATAGAGACTTCTTGTGATGAAACAAGTATTGCTATTATTAGGAATGGTGTAGAGTGTGTTAGTTTAACTGTTTTAACGCAAATGGATACTCATGCTATGTATGGTGGAGTAGTTCCAGAAATAGCATCACGTATGCATGCTGAGAATATTACGATGGTTTTAGAAGAAACTTTAAATAAATCTAAAATGAAAATGTCTGATATTGATGCTATAGCTGTTACATATTCTCCTGGATTATTAGGAAGTTTATTAGTAGGAGTTGAATTTGCTAAAACATTGGCTTTAGTTTATGATAAACCTTTAATAGCAGTTAATCATTTAGCTGGACATATTTATGCGAATAATTTAGAGAAAAAAATGGAATTTCCTCTTTTAGCTTTAGTAGTAAGTGGTGGTCATACGGACTTAATATTAATGAAAGATGATTATAAATTTGAACATATTGGTGGTACGTTAGATGATGCAGTTGGAGAATGTTATGATAAAGTAGCTAGAGTATTGGGATTAAAATATCCAGGAGGACCTAATGTTGATAGAATGGCTTCTTTAGGAAAACATACTTATGAACTTCCTATACCAATGAATGATGATTCATTTAATATGAGTTTTAGTGGACTTAAAAGTAGTATTATAAATTTGGTTCATAATGAAGCACAAAGAGGTCATGAGATAAGAAAAGAAGATTTAGCTTGTAGTTTTCAAGAAGTAGCTGTTGATCAATTAATAAGAAAATCAGAATTAGCTATTAAGAAATATAAAGTGAAGAATATGATAGTAGCAGGAGGAGTTTCAGCAAATAAATATTTAAGAGAAAAAGTAAAAGAACTTACTGATAAATATAATATAAATTTATCGATACCAAGAATTCTTTATTGTACTGATAATGCAGCGATGATAGGAGCAGCTGCCTATCCCCTTTATATGCGTGGTGAATTTGCTGATATGGATTTAAATGCAACAAGTCGTGATGAACTTTATTAGTTTACCTGAATATAATAAATATGATATTATTATAAGAGAATCATATAAGAAGGTGATTTTGTGAAAAAAGTTTTGGTAACAGGAGCTGGAGGAACAGTAGGGTTACAAGTAGTTAGGTTTTTACTTAGTGAAGGCAAGTATGAAATAACAGTTTTAGAATTAAAAAATAGAAATGTTTATAAAAGATTAAAACCTTTTCGTAAAAGAATTAATATTGTATATGGTGATGTTACTGATGATACAATAGTGGATGCTTTAGTAAAAGATCATAATGTTGTAATTCATTTAGCTGGTGTATTACCTTCATTTGCTAATATTAGAGAAGATTTGTGTAGAGAAATAGATTTTAAAGGGACTAAAACAATAGTTGATTCAATAAAAGATTATAATCCTGATTGTTTTTTGTTATATGCTTCAAGTACTTCAGTATATGGTATACAAGAAGATAGTGAAAATATAACAATTAAGTCTAAGAATAATATTGAGGAATATGATTATTATTCAAAATGTAAATTAGAATGTGAAGAGTATATAAAAGATAATTTAAAGAATTATTCTATATTTAGATTGGCTTATATATTAGGTGATCCGGGAAGAGAGTCTTTAATATATAATGTACCATTACGAAGTAATTTAGAAGTCTTATCATCAGAGGATGCTGGATATGCTTTTGCTTGTGCTATAGACTTTGAAAAGAAAATAAATAAAAAAGTGTTTAATTTATCTGGAGGCGAAAAATTTCGTACTAGATTTTGTGATTATATGGTAAAAGTATTAAAAACTTATGGTGTATCATTTAAGTTTTTATCTAGTTGGTTGATGTCTGAAAAAAATTATCGTGGTGGATATTATGTTGATGGTGATAAGTTAGAAGAGATTTTACATTTTAGAAGTAAAAATTTAGATGTATATTATAGTGTATTAGATAAATATAAAGTAAGAAGATTATTACCTAGATTGTTTGCATTACCTTTTATACCATTTTATTCAAAGAAAAGAAAGAAGAAATAAGGTAATATGAGAGGTTTGGTTTTAGAAGGTGGAGGTGTAAAAGGAGCTTTTCAAATAGGTTCTTTTTATGCTTTTCGTGATTGTCATATTAAATTTAATGGATTTGTAGGTACTTCTATTGGTTCATTTAATGCAGTGATGCTAGCAAGTCATATGGAAAGGGAATTGTTAGATTTTTGGTATAATGTTAATCCTGGTTCTTTGTTTGGTATGGATAAACGTTTTGTAGAAATGGTTAATGATAAAGAATTAGATTTACAAGGTCTTATAGGGGCTTTTTCGAGTCTTAAAAGTGTTGTTAAAAACTTTGGTTTAGATAATTCAAAAATGCTTTTAGAGGTTAAAGATTTAGTTAATTTTGATAAGTTGAGAAATTCAGACAAAGATTTTGGATTAGTAACGGTTCAAGTATCAAGAAAAGGATTTAAACCAATATATGTTTATAAAGAAGATATATCTAGTCAAAATAATTTAGTTGAATATATAATGGCTAGTTGTTATTTACCAGTTTTTAGAGAACGTAGAATTGTGGATCATCATTATTATATTGACGGAGGTTTTTATGATAATTCTCCAGTTAAATTATTAGAAGATAAAGGGTATAAAGAATTATATATAATAAATATTAAAGGAATAGGTTTAAGTAGAATAGATAAAAATGATAAAATAAAAAAGATAGTTATTAAACCTAGTAGAGATAATGGCAAAGTACTAGAACTTAATAGAAGTATTATAAGAGATAATATTATGATGGGATATTATGATACTTTAAGAGTTTTAAAAAAATTAGATGGTTATAAGTATTGTTTTAAAAAAAGAAGTAATAAATATTATGATTTTATATGTCGTAAAGTAAATAAGAAATTATTTAGAAGAGTTAAAAATTTTTTTAAAGTATCTACTACAAAAGAAGTTGTTATTAAAGCTTTGGAATATGTAATGATTAAAGAAAAAATTGACTATTATGATGTTTATAATTCTTATAAAATTATTAAAAGTTTTAGAAATATAAGTAATAAAATGTTTATTTATAATTTTATTTCGGAGATAAGATATTTATGATTAATAAAGTAGATTATAATAGTAAGAATTTAATGATATAAGGTTTATAGTTATAAATTAAATAATATGGAGTTGATATCAAATGACGAAAATTGACATTGATGTAGATTCAGTTACTACAGCTCTTGCAAAGGGAAATTTTGAAATTGAAGATAATCCTTATTCTGCATTAAAATCTATTAGTAGTTATGTAAATAGTGTTTATAATGCTTTAGGGAAAATAGAGGAAAGTTGGGAATCTGTAGCAAGTAAAGTTGGACTTTATGTAGAAGACTTTAGAGGTATTTTGTTGCCAGAATTAGAGATGCCATCTACTGATTATTTAGATAGTGGGGAATTAAGAGATAATTCAGGCAATTTATATGGTGGTTATTATAGTGGATCATCTGGAGGTGGTTCAAGTAAACCAGAAGAAAAAATTGCAATAATTAGTCTTGATAGTACTGATGCAAAAATTAATGTTTTAAATTCTCCAACTGATACTGATAATGTAGTTAGTACTTTATCGCGAGGGGATAAAGTTAAAATTATTGAAGATAGTGAAAATAGTGAATGGATTAAAGTTCAATTAGTTAATGGAAAAGTTGGATACATTCAAAAATCATATGCTAATGTTGTTCCAAGTACTTCAAGGATAGCAAATGTAAATATTGCTGTAAGTATGGGTAGTTTAGATGTAAGAAATTTGCCTAGTAGTTCGGATAATTCTCTTGTAGTTAATCATCTAATGAATGATGAAGTAGTCGAAGTCATTGGTCAAAGCGAAGTAAATGGATGGACGAAGATAAAATTTAATGGGATAGAAAGATATGTACAATCACAATATTTAGATATTCAGGAGGAATTATGGGAAGACAGGTAAGAGATTCTGATGCAATTGCACAAGCAGGACAACAATTAAAAAAAGCTAGTAACGATTTGGTAACAGTAAAAAATAATTTTTTAAAACATCTTGATAGTATGCTTAATAATTATAAAGGTTCTAAAGCAACTAGATATGGAGAAATGCTAAAAATGTCTATTAATAAAGTAGATGATATAGTTAAAGCATTTGAATATTTTTCTAAATATATGATTAATCTTTCTAATTATGATAATCAAAATGTTCAAAAAACTATATCTAGATTGAAAGAAAGTCATTTAGAAAGTAGGGTGGTAGTTGATGAATCAGACAAATATATATGTTAATGATAATGTTGAAACTGATTTTGAGAATATGTTTAATGACATTTCATCATTAGAAGAAATACTTAATAATGTTATGCTGGAAATGAATAAATTAGATGAAAAAGTATGGAAGTCTGAAGAAAAAGAACAATTAAATCAAACTTTTATTCCTTTCTTAAAAAAGTATTGTGATAAATATCCTAGTTTTTTGAGAAATAATGTTGAAATTGTAAAAAATAGTGGTATTCAACAATATAGAGATTTAGAAAATAAAGTACAAGATGTTGTATGATAATATTTAGATTTAATTATAGGAGGAATTATGGATTATACATCTACTAAAATAAATTTTTATACTAATTATAATGGAAATAATTATCAACTATTGTATGATAATGAAGTTTCTTCTGCATATAATATTATCAGTTCTAATGGTCCTACTAATTTATTAGATAAGGTTACCAAGATTAAAGATATATTAAATAATATAAGTGTTGATTGGTATGATGCAGTAGAAGAGGAATTTCAATCTTATAAGGAATCTTGTGTAAGTGCTTTGGGTATTATTAGAGATAGTGTAAACAATCAGTTTATATCATCGGCTTCAAATGCATATAAAAACTTAAAAAGTGATTTAGAAAGTTTAAAAAGTTCTAATGATAAGTATCAAACCGATTTTGATAGTAAGCCAAATGAAAGTAGTTATATTTCAGAAGATGATGATGGAACGGGAAGAACTCAATATAATGCAGCTGTTGAAGCATGGAAAACCAAGGTGAATGGTGATGCTCAAGCTTGTGTAGATTTAATTGAAAAAATAGAGGAGAGTAAAGAAATATTAGCAAGAGTAAATGGTAATACGATAACTGTGGAAGGTAGTTCGCCAACTATTGATATGACTAAATTGGAATTTGAACTTCCACCAACTAATAATTTAAATTTAGCGGGACCTGTGGAAGTTTATATTGCAGCCAATGGAATTCCATATCTTAAAACTTATAGTAATTGGGGTGAAGAATTTTATGCATTGGCTAATATTAAACGTGGTGGCGATGAAGAGCCAGGGCATTGTATTGCATGGGCTAATGCGTATGCCAAAAATATCCTTAGAAGAAATAATACTCCATATACTAATATAATTAGTTATTCGACTTTGGATAAACAAGAAGTTTTAGGAATTGCTGCTAAAGAAATTTTATCAGGTAGACCAATAGTTTTAGAAGTAACAGGAACAAAAACTGGTGGTTATACGGATGTTGCTGTAGTTAATCAAGGAACTATGACGACTGAAACTATGAAAAAATGGAATAGGCATTATGTTGCATTGTATGGTATAAAAAAAGGTGCTGATTTAGATAATTTAAAAGATACAGATTTTCTTTATTTAGATCCAGCTGGTGGGCAAGTTAAACAATTAGGAACTGAAAATGGTGGACAATTTAGGTCTACTTTAAATGCTCAAGCAGCTACTACTAATGAAAAAGATGAAAATTATTGTATAAATGTTTTTTCAGATCAATATAATTATGAGAATGGTTCACTTACTTGTAAAAGACTTAATCGTACTTTAGATTGGGATTCAAATAAGATAGGTGGAGGAGTTCAATATATAACTTAATTAAAATTATTTGAAAAATAAATAATAATTGGTATAATATTGAAGTATTCTTTCTAGTTCTAGGTTTTTATTAATGTAGTCTTAGAATGTATTTGAATATTAAAGAGGTGTTTATATGGGAAGAGCTTATGCAGTTAGAGAAGCAAAAATAAAAAAGACAGGAGCTGCTAGAGGAAAATTATATACTAATTTTGCTAAAGAAATATATTTGGCGGCTAAAAGAGGAGTTCCTGAGGTAGAAGCTAATAGTGC
>CANQZL010000063.1 GCA_947628325.1 uncultured Bacilli bacterium | reverse complement strand
TTAGATAGAGGTTTTACTTTCCATAATTTTGTTTTAACATCTTCATAAGTCCATTTAGCAATTCCATCTTTATACAACTTCGCCTCTAAATCCATAGCTATTTTAGCTAACAAAATATTAGGACCTATTCCCGCATTAGCAGTTAATCCAGTTCTCTTAGTTATTTCTTGTAAAATTTCTTTAGCTAATTCATAATCCGTTTTCTTATACATTTTTAAGTAATTAGTAACATCTAAAAAACATTCATCAATAGAGTAGACAAATAAATCTTCTTTAGCAACATAATCTAAATATACTGATATAACTTCTTCACTCATTTTAATATAAAGACTCATTCGTGGTGGAACAATTTGATATTTAATATTTTTTGGTATTTCAAATAATCTTCCTCGTGATTTTATCCCTTGCTTCTTTAAAAATGGGGTAACAGCTAAAGTAATAGCACCATCTCCTTGATTAGGATTAGCTACAACTAAAGGAACTTTAAAAGGATCTAACCCTCTTTTAACACATTCACAAGAAGCAAAGAAACTTTTTAAATCAATACTTAAAATATTTCTTTTGGGGAATATCTCCTCGTTCATCTTATCACCACCAATACAAACGTTTGTTCTAATAAAATTATATATTAATAATTAGATAATTGCAATGTAAATATTTGCCAATTACAAAATTATTAGATATACTAAAAATATGGAAGTGAAAAAATGATTTCTGATAGATGGACAGAAGAAAGTTATTATAACTATCTTAATTATCTAAAGAGTTTAGCTGATAATAAGTATAAAAATTTTCAACAAAAATTATGTACTACTAAATATGAAATTCTAGGTATTAAGATACCTTTATTAAGAAAAATAGCTAAAGAAATAAGTAAGACTAACTATTTAGAATTTTTAAAACTTTGTAAAAATACTTTCTATGAAGAAGTACTTATAGAAGGACTAGTTATAGCTAATATTAAAGATGAAAAAATATTTATCGAATATTTTAATGAATATATTAAAAAAATAGATAATTGGGCTATATGTGATTCTTTCTGTAATAGTTTAAAAATTGTTACTAAAAATCCTCTTAAATATTTTAAATTGGCTAAAAAATTATCTTTAAATAAAAAAGAATTTATTTCAAGAACGGGCTTAATAATTATTTTAAATTTTTATGTTAAAGAAGAGTATTTAAATGATATATTTAATACATTAGATAAAATAAATAGTAATAAATACTATATTAATATGGCTGAATCTTGGTTAATATGTGAATTATATATTCATTATCCACAAGAAACTGAAAAATACTTATTAAATAATAACTTAAATAATTTTACTCATAATAAAGCAATCAGTAAAATAAAAGATTCTTATAGAGTTAGTAAAGAACAAAAAAATTATTTAGATACTTTAAAAAGAATATAATATTTGATATTATAATAATGGTGATAAAAAATGAAAAAGAAAATAATGTTTATTGTTTTATTAATTATGGCCTCGACTTTTTTCTTGAGTGGGTGTAATAATAAAGATAATGAAGAAGATAAAGGAGGAGAGAAAATCGTGACTGAAGAAATTACTGAAGGGACAATAGATGGATATAAATTTAAAGAAGTAGATAAAGAAACTGATCGTGTAAAAATACAAATGCAAAATGGAGATATTATATTAATTGTTTTATCTAATAAAGACGCTCCTATAACAATTGCTAACTTCAAAAAACTAGTTAGTGAAAAATTTTATGATGGTTTAACTTTCCATCGTATAATGAGTGGCTTTATGATTCAGACTGGTGATCCTACAGGAACAGGAACTGGTGGTTCTGATGAAGAAATAAAAGGAGAATTTGAAGAAAACGGAGTAAAAAATACTTTATCTCATACAAGAGGAGTTGTTTCAATGGCTCGTCGTGGAGGCAATCCTGATACTGATGAAACAAGAAATAGTGCTTCTAGTCAATTCTTTATAGTTCATGCTGATTCTACCTTTTTAGATGGCAAATATGCTTCATTTGGTCGTGTTTTTGCAGGATTAGATAACGTTGATAAAATAGCTAACGTTGAAGTTAAAGCAGACGGGGAAACACCTGTTAATCCCCCTGTTATAAAATCAATAAGATTCATAGAAGTAGAAAAGGCTTAATAAAAAGCTTTTTTTTATTTATAAAAGATGTTAAAATATAAGAAGAATGATAGGGTGAATAATATGGCTGAAGAAAAAAAGAATAAAAAAACTTCTAAAGTAACTTCAAAAAAGGTAACAAAAGCAAGTTCTAAAAATAACGATGTAAAAAAAGTAGTAGATGATAAGACTAAAAAAACAACAGCATTAGAAACAACAAACAAAAATTCTGTTGCTAAAGCACCTACACATAAAAAAACAAGAAGTAAAAGGACTAAAAAAAATACGAATTTAAAAAATGATGTCATAAAAGAAAAACGAAGTTTAAATAGTGAACAAGTAGAAAAAACTAAAGAATTTACTTTAAATAAAGAAGAAGCAAAAGAAAAAGTAAATAAGGAAGAAAACTTAGAAAAGACATTGATATTTGATGGAACTCAAAATAAAAACTTAGAAGAAGTAGTTGACAAATTAGAAGAAGACAACGTTGTTTTAAAAGATAAAGTAATTAAAAGAAGTAAAGTAAAAAAAGTAGTTATTATAATTTTAATAATTGCCATTTTATCTATTATAATAGGAACATCAGCTTATGTAGTTAATGAGCGTAATAAAGAAAAAGAAAATAATCAAACTATAAATAGTAATATTTATAACAAGGTATCTAAAAATTTAGAAAAAGGTGACAACCAAGAAGAAAGTGAAAATGTAACTGTTGATAGTGATGATTCAGAATCTGCAATTAAATATGAAAATATTAAAACTATTAGTTTAAATGAATTTGAAGACAAAGTAGTAGATAAAGAAGATATGATTATCTTAGTTTCTAAAGGAACTTGCTATGCTTGTTTATCATATGAACCTATTGTAGACGAAGTATTTAAAGACAATAAAAAAATAATCTATCGTATTGATGTATCTTCTTTAAATGATGATGAAATGGATCGCTTTAGATCATACTATGCTTTTTTAGGAACTCCAAGTATTTTTAGAATTAAGAATGGCATAGTATCTTCTGAGATTATTAAAACTAAATCAAAAGAAGAATTAGATGAATGGGTTAAAGAACAACTATAACAAAAAATTATAGTTGTTTTTATTTTAGTTATAGCAAGCCTTGACAAAAGAAATAAATAGTTTATAATAAACATCATTCCAAAGGGGGAATTATTTATGGCATTACCATGTAATAATCTAAACCTTAACTTGTACAGGGTTTTCTATACCGTAGCAAAAACCAAAAGTTTTTCTGAGTCTTCAAGAAATCTTCATATATCGCAACCAGCCATATCAAAACATATTCAAAATCTTGAATATGAATTAAATACCATTTTATTTTATCGTACTAATAGAGGAATTGAACTTACTCCAGAAGCCAAAACATTATTTAATTATGTTGAAAAAGCTTATAACTTTTTAATGCTTGGTGAAAGAGAATTAATGAGTGGCAAAGAATTAATGAAAGGTAAAGTATCAATTGGAGTACCTACCTATATAAGCGTGAATTATTTAAATAATTATGTAAAAAAATATATGATGGAACATCCTAATATTGTAATAAAAATGACTAATAAAGATAGTAAATCTTTAATAGAATTATTTAATCAACATACAATAGATTTACTTATATTACCTAATTATATAAATAATTCAAAAAGTTCTAAAGATTTAAAAATAGTAGAACTCTTTAAAGAAAAATATTGTTTTGTTTATAACAAAGATAAAGTTAAAAATCCTGAAGTAAATAGCTTAGATCAACTATGTAATAAACCTCTTTTACTACCTGAAAAAAATACTTTAGAAAGAAAAAATATTGAAGATATGTTTAGTCGTAAAGGTTTAACTATAGAACCAATTATGGAATTAGAAAGCCCAGAGATGATGCTAAATTATGTAAATGAAGGAATGGGCTATGGCTATATTTTAGAAAGTATAGCTAAATCCCATCCTGAATTAGAAGTAATTAACTTAATAGAAGAATTACCAAGTGAAATAATCTCTCTCATATATAGTGAAAATACTTTAACAAATTCATCTAAAGAGTTTGTTCATTTACTAACAGAAGAAAAAAATAATTAAGATGATTATTTTTTTCTTTTTTTTATAAAGTAGACTTAATACTAAAAAAATGCTAAAATATGTAATGGTGATGCGAAATGTTAAGTATTAATAAATTAACAGTATTAGCTGATAATAAAGAAATATTAAATGATTTTTCTTTAGATATAAAAGATGGAGAAATTCACGTTTTAATGGGACCTAATGGTGTAGGTAAAAGTACTATTTGTCGTGCTATTTTAAAAGATCCTAATTACACCATAACAAATGGTAATATTATATATAATGATAAAGATTTAAGTAATCTTACAACAACTGATATAAGTCGTTTAGGTATTATGATGATAAATCAAAATCCTATAGCTATTGAAGGTGTTACAAATGCTGAAATGCTACGTATGGCTTTATCAGAAAGAACAAATGAACATATAGATATATTTAAGTTCTCTAAAGAAGCTAAAGAAATATGTCAAAAATTATCCATACCAGAAAGCTTCCTTCATCGTGATATCAACAGTGGAATGTCTGGTGGCGAAAGAAAGAAAAATGAATTATTACATATTTGGATGTTAAAACCTTCTTTCTTAATTCTAGATGAAGTTGATTCTGGGTTAGACGTTGATGCTCTAAAAATAGTTGCTAATTCAATAAAAGAATATCAAAGTATAACTAATTGTTCTATATTATTAGTTACTCATAATCCTAAATTACTTGAAATATTAAATCCAACATATATTCATATTCTTCATAATAAAAAAATTGTTAAAACTGGAGATGCCTCCCTTGCTAAAGAAATAGAAAAAATTGGATTTAAGAATATTCTTAATGAATATGATATAGAAAGAAATTTAGAAAATGAATAAAATAATAGTAGATAAAGAAAATAATATAGATATAAAAGATAATGCTATTATATTAGATATTCTTGTTAACGAATTAACAATAAATATAGAAGGTAAAGTTTTAATTCAAGAAATAAATAAAAAAGAAAATGAAAATTTAAAATTAACCATTAATATGAAACCAAATAGTTCTTTAGTATATAATCGTTTTATGATACATAATAAAATGGATGATACTATAATTTTAAATCAACAAAATAAAAGTAATTTATCATTTAATTACTCTTTTATTTCTTATGATAAATGTAAAATAGATTTTCAAAGTAATTTAACAAGTGATGATAATGAAACAAAAATTAAAGTAGCTGCTGTTACTTTAGATAAAGGTAGTACAATTATTTCATCTACAGCTAATACTTTACCTAAAATTAAAAATAATAATTTAATAGAAAGTATTAAAGTATTAGTTTTAAATAATGAAGAAAGTAGATGTATTCCTAATCTTTTAGTAGCTTCTAATGAAATAGAAGTTAATCATGCTGCTACAATAAGTAATATTGATAAAGACTATTTATTTTATTTAAATAGTAAGGGTATAAGTATAAATTCAGCAATAGATTTAATAAAAACAGGTTATCTTTTAAGTAATTTAGAAATAAATGAAAAGATAAATAAACAAATTAGAAAATTTTTAGGAGGTGAATGATTAGGTGAACCAAAAAGATTTTCCAATGATGAATAGTGGATATATTTATTTAGACAATGGGGCAACTACTTGGAAACCACAAGTTGTAATTGATAAAATGAATGAATATTATACAAAATATACAGCTAATGCTCATCGTGGAGATTATGATATTTCTTTAAAAGTAGATAATGAATATGAAAATACTCGTGATTTAGTAAAAGAATTTATAAACGCTAAGACAAGACAAGAAATAATTTTTACAAGTGGCGCTACTGATTCCTTAAATTTAATTGTTGAAGGCTTTTTTAAAGATAATATTGAAGCTGGTGATGAAATTATTATAACCAAAAGTGAACATGCTTCTAATGTTTTACCATGGTTTAGATTAGCTAAAGATAGCAATGCTGTTGTAAAATTTTGTCCTTTAGATGAAAACCATTATGTAACTTTAAGTAATTTAAAAAAAGTTATAACAAATCGTACTAAAGTTATAAGTTTAGCAATGATTACAAATGTTATCGGTGACTTAAGACCTATAAAAGAAATTTGTGCCTATGCTCATAAACATAACATATTTGTTGTAGTTGATGGCGCCCAAAGTGTTGCTCATATTAAAACAGATGTTCAAGATTTAGATTGTGACTTCTTAGCATTTTCTGGACATAAAATGTGTGGTCCAACTGGGATAGGTGTTTTATATGGGAAATATGAATTATTAGATGATATTGAACCTAAAAACTTAGGTGGGGGAATGAATGAATCATTTGATAATATAGATGAAGTTTATTTAAAACCATTGCCTACTAGACTAGAAGCTGGTACGCAAAATATTGCTGGTGTAATAGGTTTAGGAGCTGCTATTGAATATTTACAAAGTATTGGAATGGAAAAAATAACTCTTCATGAACAAACTTTAAGAAGATATTTAGTTGATAAATTAAAACAAATTCCTCATATTAAAATCATTAATGAAGAAAGTGATAGTGGCATAGTCGCCTTTAATGTCGATGATATCTTTGCTCAAGATATAGCCGTCTATTTAAATAAATATAAAATATGTGTTAGAGCAGGTAATCATTGTGCCAAAATTCTAAAGTCTGAAGTTGGTGTCAAAAATACTGTTCGAGTAAGCATTTATCTTTATAATACTAAAGAAGAACTAGATAAATTAGTAGAATTATTAAAAGATAAAGATAAAATACTAAATGAAATGTTATAGGTGATAATGATGCTAGATCCAGAACTTAGAAAAGAAATTATTATGGAAAACTATTTAAATCCTGTCAATAAAGATACTATTGAAGATAAAAATTATCTAAAAGTAAATACTAATAGTGAAACATGTATTGATAATATAGACTTATATATCTTATTTGATGGTGATGTTATAAAAGATCTTCACTTTAATGGCGAAGCTTGTGCTATTTCAACCTCAGCATCTTCAATAATGATTAAGTTATTAATAGGAAAAACTATAAAAGAAGCTAAGGAAATAATGAAAAACTATTATAATATGGTTCATGAAAAAGAATATGATGAAAACTTATTAGGAGAAGCTTGCTGTTATGAAGACATTCATAAACAACAAAATAGAATAGGTTGTGCAACAATCCCATGGCGTGGTTTAGAAAAAGCCTTCGAAGAATATGAAAAAAGATTAAAAGAAGCTAATTAACTATTACGAAAGTAGTAGTTTTTTTTATGTATAAATATTAAAAGTTTATAAATACTATAAATAGAAAGGAAAGATTTTAAAATGAAAAAAGTTCCAGATATTATATCAACAAAAGACTTATCTTATATAGAAGATATGTTTAACTGGCATTTTATCTTATGTAAAAAAGCCTTAGCATATAGTGAATTAGTCCTTGACGAGACAATTAGTGAAATGTTAGAAGAAGTTTCTAAAAAACACGAAAAAATATGTCAAAAATTGATAAAAATGTTAGGAGCTGGTGAATAATGGCAAATAAAGTATGTTGTGAACAAGTAGAAGTTACTGCTAGTAAAGCGATGAATGATCGCGATTACGTAAATGACATCTTAGCTAGTGAAAAAGCAATTACTACAAATACAGCAACGGCCTTAACAGAAGCTAGTAATGATAAAATTCATAGTGAAATATTAAACTTTTTTAATACAGTAAAAGATATTCAAGCAACAATATATGAATTAGCTTGGAACTTTGGTTGGTATACATTAGAAGAAGCTGAAAGTACTAAAATAAACCAGAAGTATAAAGATTTACAAAAAAAATTAGATGAATTAAGTAATTAAAAGGTTTGATATTATTTAAACCTTTTATTTTTTTTAGAAAGGAGTTTAAGATGAAAAAAAGTAAATTAATATTATTTGTTATATTAATAATGTCTATTTTTATAGCAAAACCCCAAGCTTTAGATAATCTATATAATTTAGATTGGCAAAGTGAAAAACAAAAAAGTTATGATAAAAAAGATTATGATGA
>CANQZL010000062.1 GCA_947628325.1 uncultured Bacilli bacterium | reverse complement strand
AAATGAGTGGGTTAAAAAAGTATAAAGCAGGAGACTTTATTTTTTCAGATAATTTGTCTTTTCCAGGAATTGATGAGCTAAGAAAAAAAATAGAACAAAATAATGAAAGAGTAATGTCAGAAGAAAGTAAAGTTAAAGATTTTTTAAGGGGAATTTTGCAAGGCTTAGGAAGTGTAAGCTATGAACTAGGTAAAGGCGATATTGAATTACTTGGAACAGGTTCTACATCAAGAGGTACTAGCGTACCAACATCAGATAGAACTAAGAATGGAGATTATGATTTTGTTTTGAGGGCTACTAAAGAACAAATGTATAGTATAAGAAAGGCGATTTCTAGTAAATTAATTTTTCAGTATGCTCGTAAAGGTGAACATCGTTTTAGATTGTACGGAGTTAGAATTGATGGATTAGATAAACCAGTTGATATAGATATTTCTTTTATTACTACGAAAGAGCTTTATTATTCAACAGATCAAGCTTTAGATGATAGATTAAAAACAATTAAAGAACAGGATGAAGAGAGATATCATATGGTTGTTGCTAATATTGTTAAAGCTAAAAAAGTTTTAAAAGCAGCAGGGGTATATAAAGCAAGTCGAAGTGATAGAACTCAAGCTGGTTTAGGTGGCATTGGCATAGAAAATTGGATTTTACAATATGGAGGTTCTTTTAGAGATGCAGCTATTGATTTTTTAGCTCATGCACAAGGTAAGTCATTTATTGAATTTGAACAAGAATATCATATTTTGGATTTTGGTAATAATCATGTAAGTAAATCAAGGGGGAATTTTCCTTATGATAGTTTTATTGTAAGAAATATGAGAGAATATGGATTTGAAAAAATGAAAGCTGCTTTAATAACATATTTGAAAGAACTAGAGTTAACTATGGATGAACCAGATAAAGATACTGGATTAAAGATAACTTAATTATTAGAAGGTGCGAAAAATAACACCTTTTTTATTTCTTTTATTCAAATTTTTAACTGCCTTTATTATATTATACTAAATTGATTGGTTATGAAAAAATTTAATCTTTATATTTTAAAAAGGATTCCTTTTATATTGTAATTCTTTCTTATTTAGGATATAATTACTAAAGAATAGGGAGTGTGGCAAGTATGAAAATAATGTTAATGGATGCTACAAAACTAGTAAACTTAATACTTCCTAAAGAAATATTTGGTAACTATTGGATAGTTAATGATGATAAAGAAAATTTAGTTAGTGTACAAGCTATTGATGGTAACTGGGTATTAAAAAGTAATAGTGAAGTAAAGGTTTTTAGGAATGGTACAGCTGTAGATGAAACATTATTAGAACTAGAAAAATTTTATACTTTAAAAAATATATTACTTGGTCAAAGTTATGTTATTTATACTTGTCCTGTATATGATTCTAATTCTTTACAATTAACCATTTCTTTGAATGGTTCAGATAATATGTTAACTTGGTATATAGGAAATAATGGTGCTCAAAGTCAAATGCAAAATTATCCTAATATTATTTCTTATGAACAGCCTGGAATAGCTAGAAATCAACTTAAATTAGATTATAATAATGGGTTTTATACTGTAACAAATATTAATACACAGATACCTATGTATATTAATGGGATTCCTTGTGAAAATGCCAATCTTAGATATGGAGACACTATTTTTATACTAGGTTTAAAAATATCTATAATTAAAGATTTATTTTATATAAATAATCCTAATAAATTAGTTAAGTTTGATGCTCAAGTATTTAATATGCGTATAATTCCAACTATTGATTATTCTAAAATTCCAACGGAACCAGATTCAATAGTTGAAATGTATAAAAAAGAAGATTATTTCTTAAAACCACCTCGTTTTGATGAGAGGATTGAAGAAAAAACTTTGGTAATAGATCCACCACCAGCAGCTCAAAAACAAGAAGAAATGCCTGCAATTCTTACAATGGGTTCGATGATGATGATGGGAATGAGTTCTATGATGACAGGAGTTATGACATTAACAAATGTCTTAAATGGAACAACTGATTTAAAAACTGCTTTACCATCAATACTTACGGCAGTAGCTATGCTTACTTGTATGCTTGTTTTACCAACAGTAAGTAAAATGTATAATAAACATAAAAAAGTTGTATACGAAAGAAAAAGACAAGCAACTTATAGTATGTATGTTAATAAAAAAAGAGAAGAATTTCTTATAGAAATGAAAAGAGAACAACAAATTTTAATTGAAAAATATATTCCTTTAAAAGATGTTGGTGATATTATTCTCTATAAGAAACGTAATTTATGGGAAAAGAATGTTGATGATTATGATTTCTTGTCTTTACGTTTAGGAATAGGTTCTATACCACCATTCTTTAAAATTAACTATCCTGATGAACATTTTTCGATGGAAGACGAAGATAATTTAATGGGATATTTAAGGGAATTAGAAAAAGAAACTAATACTTTAGATAATGTACCAGTAACATATTCTTTTGTTGAAAAATATATAACAGGTGTTATTGGTCCTAAAAATGTTACGAGTCCATTTTTAAGAGGTTTATTACTGCAAATATTTGCTTATCATGGATATGATTCTTTAAAAATTTGTGTCTTTACAAATAAAGAAAATGAAAAATTTTGGGAAGATATAAAAGATTGTCCTTATTTTTGGGATGATACAAGAAGTTTAAGATTTTTTGGTACTAATAATGATGAAATTACACAAATTAGTTCTTATTTTGAAGAATTATTAAATTCTGTTAAAGAAGCTAATGAACAAAGAGGAGCAACTGCTACATCTACAAAAGAATCTGCTAAATTAGCAACAAGATTTGTTATAATTACTGATGATATAGATTTAGTTAGAAATGTTAGTATAATTCGTTCGTTAATTGAATCAACTGAGTATGTTGGAATAAGTTTAGTTATTTTTAGTGAAAAATTAAATTCATTACCTAATGAAGTTGAACACTTTATAAGTGTAGATGAACGTATGGGTGGAGTATTTGAAAGAGTTTTAACTGATAGTAAAAGAATTAATTTCGTTCCTGATTTTATGTATGGCTCTTTAGAAAAGTACGCCTATGTTCTTTCAAATATCCCTATAGCATTAAATGGTGGTAAATTTGTTTTACCTTCAACTTATTCATTCTTAGAGATGTATAATGTTTCTAATGTTAATCAATTAAATGCTTTAAGTAGATGGAAAGATAGTGATCCAATTAACTCTTTAGCTGCTCCTATTGGTCTTAATGAATATGGAGAAATATTTAAGTTAGATTTACATGAAAAAGCTCATGGACCACATGGCTTAATAGCTGGTATGACAGGTTCTGGTAAATCAGAATTTATTATTACATTTATTTTAAGTACAGCATTAAATTATCATCCTTATGAAGTTCAATTTGTTTTAATCGACTATAAAGGTGGTGGATTAGCAGGAGCTTTTGAAAATAGAGAAACTGGTTTAAGATTACCACATTTGGCTGGAACAATTACAAACTTAGATATAAGTGAAATAAATCGTAGTTTAGCATCCTTACAATCAGAATTAAAACGTCGTCAAGCAATATTTAATAAAGCAAGAGATAAAGTAGGAGAATCAACTATTGATATTTATAAATATCAAAGAATGTATCGTAATGGTCAAGTAGATGAACCAGTATCACATTTGTTTATTATTTCAGATGAATTTGCTGAATTAAAAGCTCAACAACCAGATTTTATGAACGAACTTATATCTACTGCTCGTATTGGTCGTTCTTTAGGAGTTCACTTAATTTTAGCAACGCAAAAACCAAGTGGTGTTGTAAATGATCAAATTTGGTCAAATGCTAAATTTAAAGTTTGTTTAAAAGTTCAAGATCGTTCAGATAGTCAAGAAATGATTAAAAGACCAGATGCTGCTTCAATTAAAGAAACTGGACGTTTCTTCTTACAAGTAGGTTATGATGAATACTTTGCTCTAGGTCAATCTGCGTGGACTGGTGCACCATACTATGAATCAGATGTAAGAAAGAAAAAAGTTGATAATTCAATAACTTTTGTAGATAATTTAGGAATGCCAATTAAAGTTGTTGAAGATGGTAAAAATAATATTGTTGGAGTTTTAAAAGGTGAAGAATTACCTAATATTATGAAATATCTAGTAGATATAGCTAAAAAAGAAAATATAAATGTTAAACAATTATGGCTAAATGCTTTATCTCCTGTTATTTATATTGATGCTTTAAAAGAAAAATATAGTTATAAAAAGATATCTTGTGATATAAATCCAGTAATTGGTGAATATGATGCTCCAAATTTACAAAAGCAAGGACTTCTTACTATGCCAATTACTAAAGAAGGCAACTGGATTATATATGGTATGTCAGATAGTGGTAAAGAAGAAATGATTAACTCTTTAGTTTATTCTTGTATTACGACATATTCACCTGCTGAACTTAATATGTACTTACTTGATTTTGGTGCTGAAACATTAAAAGTTTATCGTCGTGCACCACAAGTAGGTGATGTTATCTTACAAAATGATACAGATAAAGTAATAAATCTATGGAAAGTTATTAGTGATACAGTAACTAAACGTAAAAAATTATTTGCTGATTTTGGTGGCGATTATATATCATATTCTAAAGCTACTGGTAAAGTTGTTCCTAATATAGTTATAATTATTAATGGTTTTGAATTATATAATGAAAACTATGGTGATGATACTTTCGACATATTAGCTACTTTAACTAGAGATTGTCAAAAATATGGAGTTTACTTTATTATGACATCTACTACTTCTAATGGTATTAGAAGTAGACTTGCTCAGTATTTACCAAATCACTTAGTATTCCAGATGAATGATAAATATGATTATTCTTCATTACTTGCTAGAACTAAAGTTGAACCAGCAAATATATCTGGTCGTGGTTTGGTTAAATTAGAGAGTGTTTTTGAATTTCAAGCTGCTGTTCCTACAGAAAAAGAAAATTTAACTAATTTCGTAATGGATAAGATAAGTGAGTTATGTAAAACTTATCCAACTAGTGCTCCAAAAGTACCAGTACTTCCTGAAGTTGTAAGTATTTCTTATTGTTCTGATCAAATGACAGGAATAACATCTGTTCCTATTGGAGTTGAAAAAGAATCATTAAAGGTAAGAACATTAGATTTAACAAAAAATACTGTTCATTTAATTACAGGTATGGAATTTAATGAAATTAAAAACTTTAGTGGTTTATTTATAAGAGAAGTTGCTAATCACTTAGGGAAAAATTGTTATGTTTTTGATTTAGAAAAAGCATATAGTGATATTTCTAGTATGGTAACTTACTCTGATAATAATATTATTGAATCATTTAAACAATTTGGTAAACAAATTTATGATATGTATAATAAATATAAAGAATCAGGGTTCGATATTAATTCATTAAAAGAATATTCAGAATATGTTTGCTTTATTGTTGGAATAGAGAAATTTAAAAATATGATGGGTAGTGAATTTGAAGGAGCGTTTAGTGGTTTAATTTCAATGATTAAAGGTATGCCAAAAATATCTTTTGTAATTATTGATTCTTGTGATAATATTAAGAAACGCGAATTTGAACCATGGTATAAAGATACTGTTTCAGGAACTAAAGGTATTTGGATTGGTAATGGAATGGGTAGTCAATATACTATTAAATCAACACTATCTTCAAGAGTACTTTCTGCTAAACTTGATAAAAACTTTGGTTACTATATAGATGGTAATACAACAGTTTTAATTAAGGTAATATCTGAAGTAGGCGAAGAAGAAATTTATGAAACATTATAAAAAGGTTAATAAATTGTTAACCTTTTTATTTTTCTTTGACTTTACTTTTAAATTAGAGTATTATGAATATATAAGAGTATATCCGATAGTTATAGGGGACTTGGTAGAAAATATTAGACTATCAAATATTCTTAAATACGTGGAATAATCAAAGGAGTATTTATTATGAACAATAATAAGGTATGTATTGATTTGATTGTACCTAGCATTGAAGAAAGATACAATGTTTTTATTCCTATTAATAAGAAGACTATTGAAATTATATTCTTATTAAATAAGGCGATTAGTGATATGACAGATGGCAACTTTATAATGTCTGATAAATTATCATTAATTAATGCTGATAATGGAGCTATTTATGATGTATCTAAGACTATCTTAGAAAATAATATCCTAAATAGTACAAAAATAATATTGATATAAGGAGGTGGAAAATATGAACGATCATTCATTTAATACTGAATCTTTTGGACAAATAATTCAAAATACAGAACAAGATGTTAGCAATATGGAAGAAATTTTTGATCAAATGAAAAAGATGGTTTCTGATGTTTTACTACAAAATGGATTGAGTGGTGAGGTAGCTAAAATATTAATGGAAACTTATGATAGAGAAGTTTTACAAAATTTTAGAAATAGTGTTAATAATATAAGACATTTTAATAGTCTAAACCAAAAAACATTAGATAGTGCAAAAGAATTGGAAGAAAGAACAAAAAAAATAGCAAGTTTTTAATTTGTAAGAAAGAGAGAGTGATAATATGGCAATGGAGACATTTAATGGTGAAGCTGCTTCTCAGGCTTTAAGAGACATTTTAAGTCAAAATGAAGATTTACTTGTTAAAATAAGACAATTAAATGAAAGTATTGAAGCTAATTTCGCAAAATCAGGTGAAGCATTAGGTGGTAAAGTTGGTGATACTGCTCAAAGCAAATGGGGAGAAGGTAGTTTACAATCTGTTGATAAGGATTTGATTGCTGCTACTGAGAATTTCTTTGAAGTTAGAGTTAATAGCATAATCAAAGAAAATCAAGCATTTGATGAAGCAACTAATGCAACATATGGCGGACAAGCTTAATAAATTTGTACTGTAATATACAGTACATTATAAACATAAGAATAAATATTCTTATGTTTATAATGTACTGTGTTAATTGGGAAGGTGATTAAGATATGGATTTCAAAATTGATACTGAAATATTGGATAATCTGTCTGAATTTTTGAGTAAGAAATCAGAAACTTTGAAGAATGATATTGATAATATATCAAGTGCAATAAATGCTTTTGATAACGGATGGGAAGGCGCAGATAAAAATGAATTTGTGTCAAATTGTCAAAGATATACACCAGTTTTAGAAGCTGTTTATGAAACAACAGTTGCTTATAGTAAAATTGTATCTAATGTAACAGAAGATGCTACAATTTGTATTCAAGCTATAGAAGATGCTATGTCTAATATTGGATAAAAAAGGAGAGATATTATGGGAAATGTTTCAGTAGACGTTTCTGCAATTAAGAGTAATGCTAGTGCATTAAATAGTCGTACTAATGCTTTTATTAGTACTCTTGATGCAATTCAAACAGGTGGGATTTCCACTTTAGATGCCTTAAAAGGAAATACAATTGATATGTTAAAAAAAGAGTGGGAAAAAATTTATGAATCAATTGGTGATTTTAAAAATAATTTTAGTAAGTGGAATGAAGTAGTAACACTAATAGCAGCAGCGCATAGTGACTTTAGTGTTGGTACAGATGCAACATATAGGGATACATTTGAAGGTTCAGATACTGTTAAAATGAATAAAGAAGCTCTTGAATCATTAGGTTTATTAGGCGATAGTGCTACAGCAGCAGCTTTACTTAAATTCTATAATGAATATGGTGAAAAAGGAATTGAAGGAAAAGATGGTGTTTCTAGCTATATAAGAACTGAAAAAACAGGTGATGGTGATAACGATTATACATTATATGTTGATATAAAAGATAAAGATGGTAATTTATTATATACTTATACAACTGATAAAGATGGTAAAGTTAAATATTATATACCTACATCAGAGGTAGATGAAAATGGTAATCCAAAGCTCTCAGAAGTTGATTCTCAACCTAGTTTAGAGAAAAACGGTGATACTTATACGTCTGTTGGAAATAAGGGAGAAGAAGTGGTTACTAATAACCAAGATAACAACTATACAACAGAAAAATTTGAATATTCAGATGGCACTTATAGAATTAGAACTAAAGATAAAGATGGAAATATTATTAGTGAAACTGATTATACTAAATCTAATGAATTAGCCTTTAAAAGAGAATATACTGACGGTGAAGTAAGTTCCACGCATTGGTATGAAAATGGTCAAGAAATAAAAAGGTATGAGTTTAGTACAGA
>CANQZL010000061.1 GCA_947628325.1 uncultured Bacilli bacterium | reverse complement strand
ATATGCAAATAGTTTGAGTAAAGATGCTATAATAGCAATTAATGAATTAATTAAGGTTGGAAAAAATAGACTTGAAAGTCAAGAAGAAGAGCAAGTAGCAGTTGCTTTAATTAATAAGATAGAAGAATTAAAAAGTAAACTTAATTCACCAAATTTAAATTTAAAAAAAGATAATTAATATATCGAGGAATTATATATGTTAGAAATAGCTAGATTAGAAAATAATAAATTAAGTAAAGAAGAACTGATAGTATTAAAAAATATTTTAAATCCTTTAGAATATTTTCTTTTATCAGTTCTTTATTTTTCTTCAAATAAAAAAGATATTAAGACTATATCTAAGCTATTTTATGTTGACCAATCTAAAATTGAAACTATTATTAATAAAACATTTCTAAAAATAAAAGATTATCAAAATCAAGATAAATATTTAAATAAATTAATGGAAATAGAAGCTAAAGAACAAGCTAATTTTAAAAAATTAAATATTAAACCTTTAAGTCCTTTAGATATTATTAAATTTTTATATTTAAAATCTCATTTAACTAATAAAGAACAAGAATTATATAAATTAAATATTCTAAGTAATTATAACTTAACAAAAGAAGATTATGCTAAAAAATTAAATATATCTTTAGCTGAATTAGATAAATTAGTTAATTCTTTAAAAGTAAAAATAAAAAATAGATTTAAAAATACCACACGATTTATACATTATCGAAATTTATTATTAAAAAAATATAGTTTAAAAATATATTCTTTATATCAAGACGAATCTTTTAATAAAATTAATTATCAAGATTTATATAATACTTATAAAAGTTATTCGTTAGAAGAAATTTTATCTTTAGCAAATTCACTTAATTATAAATTAAATAAAAAAGAAAAATCTTTATTAAAAAAATATTTTGGAAGAAATGATAACCATAATAAAGTAATAAAAAATCTTAATAATATAAAGAATATATTACGTAGTCAAATACCTCGTCTTTCTCTAGATAAATTATATGAAACATTTCTTAACAATCAGGAAGCTTTTACTCCTGAAGCTAAAGACTATTTATTATGTTATGTTTTTAAATGTAAAGATAAATATGAATATAGAGAAAAACGTTTTTCTAAAAAACAACTTTTAGATAAATTAGAATTACTTTATTATAATGCTAATGATTTATTTAATTTAGAATTTAGTAAAGATCAATATTTAGAAATAAGAGATGAATTAGATAATTATAAAAGATATCTTTTAGATATGTACTTTGGTGTTTATTGTAATATCCATAGTATTAAAGAAATATCAAATGTAATAGGAAAAGATTTAAGTAGTACTAATAGTGATATTCAAATAGCTAGACTAAGAGCCATTATTATATATGGTGGAAGAGAAAAAGTAGATAGAAAAAATAATAAAAAAATATATTTACCATATTTAAGAAATAATATTTACCATTTAGATAATGAAACATATCGTATATTAAGATTATTCTATGTCGATAATCAAAGTATTGATGAAATTGCTAAGCAATTTAACTATAGTAAGAAAAAAATTTCTAATATAATAAGTTATGGTATTAGAAAAATAGATTATTATCGTTTTGGTATTATGAAAAATGATAATATAGATGAAACAACTCTTAAAAAATATTTAAATAATCATCAAAATCTCTATAGTAAATTAGATATCCAAATAATAAATTTACGTTTTACTAAATTAATGTCTAATAAAGAAATTTCAGCTTCTTTAAATATTCCCTATAATATAGTAACTCAAACAATTAATAAATTTAAAAAATATTATTTTGAATATCAAATTAAAGATGTAGACATAAATATGGAAGATCTTAAAATAGAATTACTAAGACATCCTATAGAATCGGTTTTATCTTTAGAAGAAAAAGAAAATATCAGTTTATTATATGGTTTTAAAAATAACTTTAATAAAGAGGGGATTATTTTAACTGAAAAAGAATTAAGTATAAGGAAAAGTTTAAGTCCTTCTAAATATCATTTATATTTAAAAAAGATAATTGATAAAATTAAAGCTCGTAAAATACATATTTTAGAACCAGAATTATCTTATTTTAAAAGAGAAGAACTAGAACGTTTATTAAATGATAAACATCTTCCCTTATCAAATAAAAATTATAATATTTTATGTTATATGTTTGGGTTAAATGGAAAAACTTATCTACCAATATCTTCTATAGCATCATTATATAATTGTAAAGTTGATGATATTAAAACAATTTATTACTTAAGTTTAATTACTATAAAGAAATATGAACTAAAAGAAATAGAAGGTAAAATAAGTTCTTCTGAAATAAAAAGTTTCTTAAAATATATTCCTCAAGAAAAAAGAAATATAATAATAGATTATTTTATTAATGAACTTTCTATCTCTTCATTATCTAAAGAAGATAATATAGGAGAAAGTCAAATAGAAAGGATTATTTTTACATTTAAATTAAAAATTACTAGTTATTTAAATAACCAACCTAATCTTAAATTATTTAATTATGATTACTTTGAAGAAGCTATTAAAAATACTCAGTTGCCTTTCTATGGAGATTTATCTTTAGCTATTAAAATATTTAAACTATTAAGTAATAATGAAAGTATACCTTCTATTAAAGAAAAACTAAATTTAAATATATCTATTAAAAAGATTTCCGAAATTATTAATGATTTAATACTTAGTGTATATAAGTTACAAGATGGTATTATAAAGACATCTCCATTACTAGATAAACTATATAATATGAATATTGAAAATTTAAATATTAAAGATTTAGAATTAATATTACAAAATTTTAATAATTTAGATCCTAATATTCAAAAATCTTTAATAAATATAATTAATATATTAAAAAATAATTCTCTTACTAGTAAAGAAAAAAATAAAGTCATCAGAATTTTAAGTCGTCTTGATAAACAGAAAAAATTAAATAACTATCCTATATTAAAACATACTAACTAGTAAAAATATCTTTAAAATAATTTAACATTTGATATAATAACAAGCAGGTGATTTATATGTCTTTGAATTTAAAAAACATAAGTAGAAATGATAGCAGAGAAAAACAACTAGTTATTAAAGAACTTTTAACTCCTATAGAATACTATATAGTTTATAGTTTAGTCTTATCAAAAACTCCTTATCTTTTAACTCAATTAGCTAATCTTTTAAATATGAAAAAAGAAGATATTAACAAAATATATATTGAAGCTATACCTAAATTAGAAGGTTATCAAAATGAAATAAAATATTTAAATTTATTAAATAAAATAAAAAGAAGAGAAGGGAATAAATTTTATCGTCTTCGAACATCTCCTATTACTCCAATTGATATAATAAAATATAAATATTTAAAAGTAGCTTTAACTAAAAAAGAACAACAAGTATATCGATTACTTAATTTAAGTGATTACATATATAGTAATAATGATTTAATAACAATGCTTAATATTAGTTATTTGGAATTAGAAGAAATCTTACTTTCTATAAAAAGTAAAATAGCTAAACGTTTTAATGATGTAGAAAAATATCGTCAATATAGAAATAGTATGATAAATAAGTATGGTTTTAAAATTTATGATATTTTAAAGAAAGAAGAGAGTAAACCAGTAATCAAAATAGACTATCAAACATTAAATAATATTTATAGTAATTTAAGTCTAGATGAAATATTACAATTAATTAAAGATAATCATTGTCGTCTAAATAAAAGAGAACTAAATTTATTAAAGAAATATTATCATAGTAGAATAAGTGAATCAATTAATTGTGAAGAAATAGAAAATGAAATTAATAATGTTGTTCCTCAAAAACTTAGTAACAAAATCCCTCGTATCCCAATTGATAACCTATATCAAACATTCTTAAATAATCAAGATGAATTTAATGACGAAATTAAAGATTATTTAATGAGCTATGTTTTTAAAAAAGTTCCTGTAAAAGATTTTAAGCAAAAATATCCTAATTCTGTTTATGGTCATAGTAGTAAGTTTCTTATCGATAAGTTAGAAATGCTTTATTATAATATTAATGACTATTTAGGTATTCCTTTAACTAAAAACTTTTATCTTGAAATAAGAGATAATATTAAAGATAAGCTATCTCCTTTTAGATTACAAATCTTAGATTTATATTATGGACTCAATGGAAAAAGTTATTTAACTAAAGATATTGCTGAAAAGTTAAACTTAGGATTATCAAGAACAGCTAATGAAATTAGAATAGCCCGTCTTCAAACCTTACAAATATATAGTAATATTGACTTTAAAGAAATTATTAATAAAGATATTTATATTCCTTATATAACATCTCCTAAATATGAATTAAAAGATAGAACTAGACATATTTTAAATTTACATATCATTCAAAATTTATCATACGAAGAAATAAGTCAAATAACTGGTCTTAGTCCTACTAATATTTGTTCAATAGTAAATGATGGTCTTAAAAAAATAGATTTCTATCGTTTTGGAATAATTGCTTCTCAAACTTATTCTCCTGAATTAGTAAATAAAATATTACAAGTATATAATAGTGAATTTACAGATATTCAAAAAGAAATTATTAAAGATCGTTATATAAACAAATTAACTCATGAAAATATATGTGCTAAATATGGTATAACATCAAAACCTTTACAAGGAATACTAAAAAGATTTAAAGCTAAATGTCTTAATTACCAAGTAATTGATGTTAATATATCTAAAGAAGATATTAAAATAGAATTAGATAAACATCTTAGTGAATCTATTCTAACTGAATTAGAAAAACAAATTATAAGTTATATTAGTGGAACTCCTTATTCTAATAATCCAGATGGAATTAAATTAAATATAAAAGACTTATCTACTAAATTAAATATTTCAACAAGAAAAATTAGAAATATTTTTTGTGAAGTAGAAGATAAAATTAAAGGTTCTAAAGCGGGTCTTCTTAAATCAGATTACTTTTATATTTCCCGAAACGAAATAAATGAATTACTAAATGATAAAAATTTACCTATAGATAATAAAGAACGTGAAATAATATGCTATTTATTTGAACTTAAAGGATATCCATATAAAACAATTAATGAACTAGCTCTTTTATATGATAATCAACACGATTCTATTATTAGAATATTCAAAACAGCCATTGTTAAAATACGTAAATATCAAATAAGAGAAAAAAATTCTCAATTTAATTTTGATAAAGATATAAGACCTATTTTAAAATATTTCCCATTATATCAAAGAAATATTATTACTGATTATTTTAAAAATAATTTTACGCAAGAAGAAATAAGTCTAAAATATAATATATCTGTTTCTACAGCTAGATTAGACATATTACTATTTAAAATTAAAATTAAAAATTTAATAGAAAATGATGAAAATGTAAGAAAATTTGATTTTGACTTCTATGAAAAAGCATTAAATGATCCTCGATTGCCTTTCATTGGTGATTTGCCTCTAACTAAAAAAATGTTTGATATGTTTTTTGGTGTATCAGGTAAACCTCCGATGAGTACTAAAGAAATTATAAAAGAACTAAACTTAAATGTTGGATCATCAACTATTTTAAGTAGTATTTATAGTTTAATGCTTAGTATATGTAAACTACAAAATGGTATTACTTTAAATTATCGTTTCTCTTATGAAGATGTTAAAAATTATTATGATAAAAATAAGAGTACTATGGATGAATACAAAAAATTAATATATGAAAAATATTTAAGTAAAGAATTAAATAGCTATGCTGTTCGTCGTAATGGAATGAATATCCCTTTAGCAATTTTAGATGACTTAGTCGAAGAAAAAAGATATTCTTCATTTAGTATTAAGAAATCTTCATTAAAAGAACTTGAAATAATATTAAGTGAATTAAGAAATAATTTAAAACCAGAAACTGTTAAAGTCTTAGAATTGTTAATTAATAATGAGGGATATGAAATAATGTCTGGTAAAGAAAAAACTACAGTTTATAGAATATTTAATAAAATAGAAAGACAACGTAAAAAAGATAATAATAAAAGATTAACTCTAAATAATAATTAAAGATTTTAAATTAAGACTTTAAAATCTTTTTTCTTTTGGTATAATAAGTGGAAGGTGATTTTTTATGTCTTTAAATTTAGAAGATTTAAATACATCAATTAATAGAGAAAAAATGCTTGTTTTAAAGGATATTCTAACTCCTTTAGAATATTTTGTTATGTATCATTTTTATATTAGTTTAGATCAACAAAGTATTAATACTTTAAAAAAATTATTTAATTTAAATGATAATGATATTAATAAGATTGTTAAAGATTCTAAAAATAAAATAAAACAATATAGTAATGAAAAACTATATCAAGAAAAGATAACTGAGATTCAGCAAAAAGAAAAAGACCTTCTTAGTAAAATAAAAACTAAACCCATATCACCTTTATCTATTATTAGATATCATTACTTAAAACAATTTTTAAATCCTTTAGAAATAAACTTATATTACTTAAATACTTTAAGTAACTATAATTATACTAAAAAAGAATATGCTGATAAACTTAATATCTCTTTAGCAGAACTAGAACAATTAGCAGCAATGCTTAAAACTAAAATGACCTTCCAACTATCTAAATCAAAATTATTTGCAAACTTTAGAAAGAAAATGGTTGATAGATATTCTTTAAACATATATTCATTATGTCCTAAAGAAAAGGCAACAAGAAATATTAACTATCGTAATTTAAATGATACCTATAGTTGTTTATCTTATGAAGAAATATTAAATATAATAAAAAACTATAATATAAATTTAACTAAACAAGAAGATGCTTTACTAAAAAAATATTTTTCTATACCTAAACTTCCTAATGTATCAATAGATTCTATTAACTATCATATCAATTTACTAAAATATAAATTAAGTAATAAAGATAAAATGTATCAAGTATATCTATGTAATAAAAAATTATTTTCTTTAGAAGAAGCATTATACTTAATATGTTATATTTTTAATAAATATCCTAAGAAATTATTTACAGATAGATATCCATATAGTTATTTTCTAAAAGATAATAAAAAATTACTAAGTAAATTAGAAACTCTATATAATGAAACACGTCTCGATTTAATATATTCTATATATCAAAATAATTATGATAATATGTCAGTATCAAAAAGAAATATATATACTAAATATCTATCTTCTAATAAGCAAAATAATATTCCTGAAATTATATTACTCGATATAATAAAATCATTATATCCAGATTATTTTGATATTAAGAATTGTCAAATAGATGACATACTAAGTATTTTATATAAATATAAAAATATTTTACCATCCGAAATTACTAATTCATTACTAAGTATATATGAAATACCTTATAGTGAAATAATGTCTGGTAAAGAAAGAAATCATATATATCGAATATTTAGTAGAATAGAAGATAAAAAAACTAATAATAAGAAATTAACATTAACTCAATAATAAAGTAGGTGTATTTAAGATGAATAAAATTAATTATAGTTTAGATGCTAAAACGCAATACATAAATGAAATACATAGTATACCACTTCTTAGTACTTTAGAATTTAATACTTTAATGAACTCATATAAAAAAGGTGATTTAAAAGCTAAAACATCTTTAATAATTCATAATCTTAGATTAGTAGTAAGTATAGTAAATGAATATTATAAATATTTAGAACATTTAGATTTTCTAGACTTAGTCCAATATGGTAATTTAGGTTTAATTCATGCTGTAGAAGGCTATGACAAAAAGAAAGGATCATTTTCTAACTATGCAACAATAGTAATAAAAGGGTATATAAGAAATGCTATAGCTCATAATGAAAAAATGATATATCGTCCTCGTGAAATAGATTATATTGCTTTAAAATTAAAACTCTTATTAGAAAAATATAAAGCTAAGAATTTACCAGAACCTACAGATTCTATGATATGTAAAGAACTAAGTATTAGTCCTTCTTATCTACACTTAGTAAGAAGAACTATGAATGAAGAAGTTATTAGTTATAATCAACAAGTAGGTGATAGTGAATTACAAGACTTCCTTAGTATAGAAGATATTGAACATACTAATAAAACTCTTCTATCTCAAGAAGAAAATCAAGAATTACTAGTCTTACTAAAAGATATCTTAAGTCCTTTAAAATATTATATTATTTATAATATTATTTTAGCTAATGAAAGAAAAAGAAAATTTGAAATATCTAAAATATTTTATGATAATACAGGTAAATTAAAAAAAATAATCGATTCAACTCTTAGAGAAATAAGACCATACTTTATGAGTTCTAATATTAAATATCGTCTTAAATTAAGAGAAATACTTAATAAAGATAATCTTAATAAAATAAGAACTAATCCTATTACACCAGATATGTTATTACAATATCATTATCTTAAAAATGATTTAACTTTATTAGAAAGAAAATTATATTATTATATTAATTTTTATAAATATAAGTGTAATAAAGAAGATTATTTAAATTTATTAAATATAACAGATAAAGAATTTATTATTTTATATCAAAGATTAAAAAGTAAGATAAATAATAAGTTTAAAGATATTCAAAAATATAATAAATTTAAAGAAAGAATGCTTAAGAAATATAAATTTAAATTATATGATTTAGATTTAGAAGTTGAAAACAAAAATATTAATTATTTACAACTACATAATATTTATGGTTTTAT
>CANQZL010000060.1 GCA_947628325.1 uncultured Bacilli bacterium | reverse complement strand
CAAGAATTTATTAAATATGTTCCTTTATTTATAATACCTTTAATTTATTTATTAGAAATAATATTTGATAAATTAAAAGATAGATACTCAAATATTTTAATAATTATAACTTTGCTATTAGAATCTTTAGTTCTTATAAGAACATATGGTGTTTTAATACCTTTAATATATTTAATTATATATGTTAAACTTGAAAAACAAGATGAAGCTATACTCATCTTACCAATGTTAACATCTTTAACTTTATTTACAATGGATAAAAATATAATAACTACTATTTTGAGTTATTGTTTAATAGGCATTTATTCAATTATGTCTTTATTAAGAAAAAAAGTTAATTATTATACTTATATTTCTTTAATTTCATTAATCTTTGCTTCTATTGTATTTAAATTTAATAATTTTATAACTTTTGGTATTGGTTTATTATGGAGTATAATTCATTATATTTTAAATTATAAAGATCCTAATAAATTATATAAAATAGTAGGTATTCTTAGTATTTTAGGTTTATATATAAGTACCTTAAATCATTTTAATATTGAATATATATCAGTTTACTTATTAGGATGGTATTTGGCAATAATGACTATTACATCTTATGTTTTCAAAAATATCCATAATGATGTTAAATTTTTTGAATATTTTGGTTTTATTGTTATATCAGTTATTGGTCTATATTTTATTGAAGACTTATCAGATGAAGTTATCTATATAATGATTTTATTTGTTTTAACTATTATGAGTTTCAGTAAAAAATGGCATTCTTATTTCTTTTGTTCTTTAACTGTAATGGTAATAAGTATTATTTTAGTTTCTATTGAATACTTAAAAGTTATTCCTTGGTATATTTATATTCTTTTAATTGGTCTTGCTTTAATAGTCTTTGCAATGTTTAATGAAAAGAAAAAGCTCAACCAAAACACAAACAATAAAGTTGAACCATTAAATGAAAATAATCTTATTTCTAATGACTCTAAGCCAGAAGAAGCAATTAAAGAAATAGAAAAAGTTGAAGAAGTTCATGATAAAGAAAATATTTCTGAGAAAAGTAATCGTGAAAAAACAATAAAAGATGTAGAAGAAGTATCTCCTAAAAATCAGCAACCAAAAAAACGTGGACGTAAAAAGAAAGTAGAAGTATTAGAAGAAAATACTAATAAATCTAGTAATGAAAAGTAATATAGTTTATCTATATTATTTTTTTTAAAATAATTACTATACAAATTTGACAATTTTAGCTATAATAATATATAGAGTAGAAAAATAGGGAGGCAAATGTATGGACATAGTTATACCTAAACCAGTAAATGAAGTATTAAACATTTTGTATGAACATGGCTATGAAGCATACATAACAGGTGGAGCCGTTAGAGACTGGGTTATGAATGAAAAGCCTTCTAATTATAATATAAGTACTAATGTTTCTTTAGATAAAATAAAAAAATCATTAAAAGATTATAATACATACTATAAAGGTGAAAATGATTCACGATTGGCTGTTGTTAATTCAAAATTTCCTATGGAAATATCAAAATATAGTACGAAAGAAAATACTTTAGAAACTGATTTGGCAACAAGAGATTTTACAATGAATGCCTTAGCATATTCTGATGAAGATGGACTTATTGACTATTCTACAGGTCTTCAAGACATTAACAACAAAGTTATTAAATTGAATGGTGATGAGGATGAAATCTTTATAAAAGATCCACTTCGTATATTAAGAGCAATTAGATTATCAGCTGAATATACAATGCGTATAGATGCTCAAACTCAAGGCTATATGTTTGACGATAGAGATTTATTAAAAGATGTAGCACCAGAAAGAATAAGAGATGAATTATGTAAAATACTAATAGTTCCTCGTTGTGATTTTTACATAAAAAAATATTTTGATATTTTTCTAGAATTTATACCAGAATTAGCTTTATTAGAAAATTTTAACCAAAATGATCCCCATCATATTTATGATGCTTTAGAACATACTTATGTTTCTTTAAAATGTGTTGAACCTAAATTAGATTTAAGACTTGCTATGTTATTTCATGACCTAGCCAAACCTTTTACTATTCAAAAAAATAGCGAAGGAATTGCTGAATATAAAGATCATGCTAAAAAAAGTGCTGATATGGCACGTGAAATAATGAACAGATTAAAATTTAATAAAAAAATAATTCAAAAAGTTACCAAATTAATAGAGTATCATGATTATGAAATACCAAGTAATGATGTAAAAATAAAACAATTTTTAACTAAATTTGGCATTGAAAATATTGAAGATTTATATAAAGTTAAAAAAGCTAACTACTATGCAAAAAATCCAGCATATGTTACACAATTAAATAATATTAATAATGAATATGAAATGTTAAAGAAATATTATCATAAGACTGCCTTTATTAAAAAGAATGAATTAAAAGTTACTGGTAAAGACTTAATAGAACTTGGTATTAGTCAAGATGATGTTGGTTCAATTTTAGAAGAATTATATCAATTAATAATAGAGGGAAAAATAAAAAATAAACGAGAAAGACTAATTGAATATGTTATTAATAATAAAATACCATCTGGGGATAGTAAAATAATATTAAATAAAGCATAAAAAAATCTATAAACATTATTATTATAGATTTTTTATTTTGTTTATATATAAATTTTATGATTCACTATTTTCTTCAGAAACTTTTACATCTTCATAATCATCAGTAAAATTACCATCTGTATCTTCAGTTACAACTATTTCTCGATCACTATTTTTAATTTTAAATGTATATTTATTTGCAAGAGTTTCGTCATCAGTACATTTTTTTAACCATAAAGTTTCACAATTAGCTATATCTTGGTACACATATTCTACACTCTTTATTGCTAATAGTTCCTTTTTTTCAAATTTGTATTTTTCCATTAAATAATCTCTTGCATTAGAAGCATTCATATCAACATAAGAAAGATATCCAAATACTCCAAATGCTCCTATCAAAGCAACTAAAATAATAAATAAAATTAAATTTTTAATAAATTTTTTCATATATAATCTCCTTACTATAACTATTTTATATAATAAAATTATAACATATATTTGCTCATTATTTAATAATAAGTGGTATAATATCTACAAGGAGGATTTGTTATGATTAAAAAATGGATTTCAGAATTTGTCGGAACTATGCTATTAGTAATTTTTGGATGTGGAACAGCAGTTGCTGCAAATACTTATGTTACTAGTATTTATGGAGTATCATTACCATTTACAATGATTCTTATAGCTATAGCTTTTGGTCTTATTCTAACTGCACTTGTTTATACAATTGGTAAAGTATCTGGATGTCATGTTAACCCAGCTGTATCAATTGCTTGTCTAATTGATGGACGTATGAGTGTTATAGAGTGCATAGAATACATAATTCTACAAGTGTTAGGAGGTATTGCTGGTGCTGGAGTATTATCATTAATATTTAATAGTAATGCTTCATTAGGTGCAAATGGCTACGGAACATTAAGTTCTTTACAAAGCATTACAACACCACTTATTGCATTTGTAGTAGAAGCTATTTTAACATTCATTTTTGTTTTAGTTGTATTATCAGTTACTAAAAAAGAAAATTGTAATGCTGGAATAGTTATTGGTCTAACTCTTACATTAGTTCATATTTTTGGACTACCATTTACTGGAACAAGTGTTAATCCTGCAAGAAGTATTGGTCCAGCCTTATTAACAGGTGGGGAAGCCTTAAATCAATTGTGGGTATTTATTGTAGCTCCAATAGTTGGTGGTATAGTAGCAGCTTTATTCTACAAATTCGTTATTTCAGATACTGTTCCTAAAAAAGTTTTAGAAGTACAAGAAGATGAAGTAGAAGAACATGACTATGATGAAGATGATTCTGAAGATGATGAAGTTGTAGAAGTAAAAAAAGCTCCTGCAAAGAAAACTACAAGAAAAACAAGTACTAAAAAAAAGGATTAAATTAATAATCCTTTTTTAATTTATTTCAATAACTTTTTTAGATTCTACTTTTTGAGTTTTAGGAATTGTTATTTTTAAAATACCATTATTGAATTCTGCTGAAATTGCATCTTCATCAATATCACTGAAAGAGAATGTTCTAGATATTTTGCCATAAACTCTTTCACGTCTAATATATTTTTTATCACTATCTTCTTCATTAGTTTCTCTATTTTTTTCAGCAGTAATTGATAAGATACCATCTTCACATTCTATTTTAATATCTTCTTTATTATAACCAGGTATATCTAATTCAATGTTGTAATTTCCATTTTTTTCATAAACATCACATTTCATATCATGTGGTCTAGGTGGTTTACCCAAATCCTCAAAAATGTCATCTAAATAAAAATTTCTTGGAATTAAACTCATTCCTAATCTTCCTTCTTTCTATAAACTCATTGTACTCCTATAATTAGCACTTGTCAAGATAAAGTGCTAATTATAATATTAGTATATTCAAATTTTACATTTATATACATCTAGCAATGAATATATACTTCTTTCTTGTTTAAGAAACTTATTTATAGTATAATTACTCAGAAATATTGATTGTGTATTTAAGGGATGGAAATTATGAAGTTTAATATAGGTAATGTAGAAGTTAAAAATCAAATTGTACTAGCCCCTATGGCAGGGATATCTAATACATCTTATCGTAAAATTATAAAAGAAATGGGAGCTGGACTTATATATGCGGAAATGGTTAGTGATAAAGCGATAATGTATTCCAACGAAAAGACTTTTAACCTACTAAAAATGAGTGAAGAAGAAAGACCTATTGCTCAGCAAATATTTGGAAGTGATATCAAATCTTTTGTCACGGCTGCTAAAATAATCGAAAATAAAATGAAACCAGATATAATAGATATAAATTTAGGATGTCCAGTTCCTAAAGTAGCAATAAGAGCTCAAGCTGGAAGTGCTTTACTAAAAGATCCTGATAAAATTTATCAAATAGTTAAAGCAGTTGTAAATGCTGTCAATGTCCCTGTAACTGTTAAAATAAGAAGTGGATGGGATGAAAAAAGTATAAATGCTGTAGAAGTTGCCCAAAAATGTGAAAAAGCAGGAGCTAGTGCTATTGCTATTCATGCTAGGACAAGAAGCCAAGGATATAGTGGAAAAGCAGATTGGAATATAATAAAACAAGTAAAAGAAAATGTTTCAATACCTGTAATAGGAAATGGAGATGTAACAACCCCTGAACTTGCTAAAAAGATGTTAGATGAAACTAAATGTGATGCAGTTATGATAGGTAGGGGAGTTTTAGGCAATCCTTGGCTTATAAAGGAATGTGTTGAATATTTAGAAACAGGTAAATATAATGATTCTATTACTTTCTTAGATAAAGTGGAAATGATGAAAAAACATTATCAATTATTAATAGAAGATAAAAATGAAAAAGCTGCTTTATTAGAAATCAGAAGTCATATAATTTGGTATTTAAAAGGAATGCCTAAGAGTAAAGAAATAAAAAATCAAATTTGCCAAAGTAAAACAAGTGAAGAAATGTTTAACATAATTGAAAATTATAAAAAGTATTTAATAGATTTAAATAAAAAAAAATAAATATTAATAAATTCTAAATAATATTTATTTTTTCTTTTTTAGTTTATGTTTTAAAGCTTTGCTATATTTTTTAGCATTTTTAGTAATTTTTATATTATATTTTTCTAATAATTCACAAATATTTTCATCTGTTCCATTATTGACTATATCTTCTAAAATTAATAAAGCTTTATTTTTATTATTTTTATATATGAAATATAATTCAATTGCTATAAAGTGTGGTAATACATAGTAATAATCTTCTACTAAGTTATACTTTTCATATGCTTCAATTTGTTCCCTTGTATAACCATATAATTCCATATTTACAATAAAACTTTCTAATGGAGCATTTTTATGCTTTCGATAAATCTGTAACATTTTTGTTTTCTTTTGAATACTATCTATAGTACTTTTAATAATATTATGTAAGAACAATTTACGTATATTACCATCTTTTTTTAGATTTAACATTTTTGAAAAATAATCAGCTGCAATCATTTCCATAAACAAAGCATCTATTTCTCTTATTCCTAAATTATAATGAAAATCAGGATTATGATAGGCATCAATAACATGCGTTAGCTCATGAACTGTAATACAAAGTTTACATATATTAGTATAATCAGGAATAGATACAAAAGATTCATTTATACTTTTTAAAAAAAGTATTTCCCCATCACTATTAACATTAGGTTTAAAAAATTGTAAATGATTTTTAATATTTTTTTTAAAATTTTCATATCCTGAAGAATAAAAATGTCCTTGAGATTTAAAAAAGTCTTCAACTAATTTTAAAGTTTCATCATGAGAAAATAATATTTTTGTATATGAAATAGTTCCTTTTTTAACTTTAGTTTTAGAAACTCTTTCTATTATTTTATAAAATGGTTCAA
The DNA here is from genome assembly GCA_947628325.1 of uncultured Bacilli bacterium. GTDB lineage: Bacteria > Bacillota_I > Bacilli_A > RF39 > UBA660 > Coprovivens. The sequence goes on along the minus strand of CANQZL010000060.1, from coordinate 2,280 downwards.
AATAATCTAGATTTTCTTCATCTTCATCCAAACTTTCTTTTAAATCGGCATTTTCTAATGAACTATAATTTTCTTTTAGCCTTTTTATATATCCATCAAGTCTTATAGTATCAATTTCAGAAGTTGGGAAGCTAGTTTTTCTTAACAAAGCAATAGTATTTTCTAAGTAACTAATTTCTATAGTATAAGGTTTTTGCATATCCTTTTTCCCTTTCTTCTTCAATTAGTTTATCCACATATAATTGCAAATTCTCACAAGGCTTTATTCCTAATTTTTTAATTAAATCTAAATATTCTTCACTTGATAAAGAATGAGCTTTTATAATTTTAAGTAATTTATTTAAAGCTAACTTTTTATCCTCTATATATAATAAATATAATTCTACTGCAATAGCAAAGGAAACTGTATGAGCATAAAATTCAGAAGCTAATTCACTTTTAACATATTCAACATTAATGTCATTATAACTTTTTCCCTTTGCCTTTACATATTTCATAAATACCTTATTATTTAACAATTCTCCTAATGATAGATTATTATATAAATCCATCTTTAACCATAATAATTTAACATTATATAAATATGATTTTAATGACATAACCTTTGCATTATATATTTGTGAATGCCAATTAGTTTTTTTATCTAAATAATCAAGAGCAACAAGTTCCCAAAATAACGTTTCTACCTCTGATATACAATATTTTTTTGAATCTTCTAAAATATTTCTATTTAATATATGAGTAATACCATGACCTAATTCATGAATAACAGTTAAAAAATCTTGAATAGTATTATTATACCTAATATCAAAAAAAACTATATTTGAATTATAAATAGGTAGAGTTTGGCCAAAAAGACGACAATTAGGATTCATTTTTTGAAAATTTAAAGTTTGATTTAATTCACTCATAATAACTTTAGAGGCATTTCTTATTTCACCATTAAATTGTGAATAAAAATCTTTACTCATAGTTAATATAAAACTTGGCTTCCTAATAATTCTAGTATCATTTAATTTTCCATTAAATTCCAATTTTTCTAATGTTTCTTTAAATAAACAAATAATACCATTATAAGCTCTATATTCCCTAAATAACTCTTTATCATTATATATAACACTTTTAAATGATGGAACTTTACTTCTTTTTCTTCTTAAGTTAATACCTGTATTTAAATAATTATTATAATAATCTAAAATATAATTAATAGATTTTAATTGTTCTTTATAATCTCCTATTAATTCACAATTACTAGTTTCATTAATCAATTCTAACAGGTGTTTTTTTAGTGCTAATAAATATTTTATATCCCATTTATACATTTTAATCACCTTGTTTTCTTAATGCTAAGCTCATTCCATCAACTATCCCATCAATTTCTTTCTTAGCGCCAAGATCATCTTGCATAATTTCAGCAACAAAAACATCTGTATCTAAATTAGTAGGAAGCTTTAAAAATTTCTTATATAATTCAATAGCTGCCTTTTTATCTCTTTTATATATAGAAAATAATTTTAAAGCAACAAAATATGAAACAACATAAACTCCTTCTTCAGTTATAAAGCAATTCATAATATCGTTAAATTCCTTACGATTAATATCTATTTTTCTTTCTATATTATCATAAAAATTTCTATTTAAATTATAATTATTAGATTTCCATAAATTAATAATTGGTTTATGCATACTTAATTGAAATGAAAAATCAACATAAGTCGTTAAATTTATATAGTTAAGATAAGAAATATAAAGGGGATTAAAATTAGCTGGATTTTCATAAAGAGCAACTAATTCTAAAAATATTGATGGTATTTCGACATAACTACAATCAACTAACTCATAAGCAGTTTCTGGCATTAATAAATTATGTACAGCATGAGCATACTCATGAATAAGGGAAAATAGTTTCTTTCCTTCTTTTGAATCTTGAACAGTTATAAAGTTTTTTCTCGTACCATATACAAATAAAGTTCTACCTTCATCTTCTACTGGAGGTCTAAATCTTAAATAATTGAAACGATCTTTATAAGCTTCTTTAAATGTTTCATAAAGTTCTTTATCTAAATGTTTAAAGAAATCATGCATAATACTTAAGGCTTTATCTTCAGTTATGTAAGAATTAGTAGCTTTTGCAACATCTAAATTTTCTTCGTATCTACAAATTAATTGAAAATCTATCTCATCCATTTTTTCATCTTTTAAAGCACAATATTCATAGAATATTTGTGCTAAATCATATTCTTGCTTATAAGTTAGAAGGTTACTTGTATGAATTATCAT
>CANQZL010000059.1 GCA_947628325.1 uncultured Bacilli bacterium | reverse complement strand
AACTAAAGTCAAAGATTAGTCTACAGCCTTAAAGGACTACTTATGTGTGCTTGAAATAATCACATTTGCACTGGTTAATATGCTGATTTAATCCAAAGAGTTACAGGAAGTCTGCAACTCACCCTCCCGTGCTTTGTAGTACACACTCCTTCAAGGTTGATATTATAAATATAAAATAAATTTTGTTCAAGTTTTCGTGACTATGTGTGCCTTGAACAAAGTGAAAGGAATGTGTGGTTAATATGGAAAAGCATTATAATATGTTAAAGTCTAAGTTATTAGAAATATATAATATACCAAATCTTAGTTCTGATGAAATATATGATACTTTATTATGTCATGCTAGTAATGAACCAATAATAAGTAAGTATCATAATCTTTTATATAGTTTATGTCTATATTTATATCATCAAAAAAATAATATTGAAACTTTAAGTAAACATCAATTACCTTTTTCTATAAGACAAGATATATCTTTTGATTTATTTTATGAAGAATTAGAAAAATATAAATTATATTCTTTTGAAAATAGTTTAATTCCTAATGATACTTATTATAATTTAATATTTAGAGCCTTATTTAATAAAGGTAAAGTAATAAATGAAGATAACTGGGTAGCAATACAAAAAAATTCTTTAGAAAATAAAGAAGTAAAGGATGAAAGTTTTGCATATAAAATATATTTACCTATTGCTAATGAATCTTTAGAATTATTTTCGATGAAATTAATAAGTAAATGTATTAATAGACATATTGATTATGATTTTAAAATAAATAATGATGAAAGTATAAGTAGATCTGATAATGTTGTAATTTATGCTACTAGTAGTAATTATAAAGAATATATAGAAGTTATTAATGAATTAATAAAGAGTGATACTAGAATAAAAGTTAATTATGATAATCAACATCCTCTAGCCTATCCCTATAATAATATTATCTCTATAGCACCTTATACTGATTATAATAAAGAATCTTATACAAGTATTTTATGTAAAAGAATATATGAAATACGTAAAGGTAGTATAACATTTGAAGAATTTTATAATAATGTTATTAATTTGTTAGAAGAAGAAAATAAAGAATTAAAAAAGAATATAAATAGTTCTTTTGAAGTAATTTAAAATAGCTTGTAATAATACAAGCTATTTTAAATTAGGATTATAATCTCCATAAGCTTTTTTCTCAGTCTTATAGTAATCTTTAATAAATTGTTCTTTATATTCTAAGATATTACCTTTTTCAATACATTCTCTTAAGTCTTCAGTTAATTTAATTAAGAATCTTATATTATGTATGGAAAGTAATCTAGCTCCTAAAGTTTCATTAGCAACAATTAGATGTCTTATATAAGCTTTACTATATCCCATACGACAAGTATAACAATCACAATCATCACTTAGTCTACTAAAATCTTCTTTGTATTTAGAATTTTTAATATTTATTTTTCCATACTTAGTCATTGCATGACCATGACGTGCTAAACGAGTTGGAGAAACACAATCAAAGATATCTATTCCTCTTATAACACCCTCTATAATATCAATAGGTTCTCCTACTCCCATTAAATATCTTAGTTTATCTTTAGGAAGATAAGGTACGGAATAATCCATAGCTTTATACATCATATCTTTATTTTCTCCATCATTAGCTACTCCTCCTATTGAATAACCATCAAAGTCCATTTCAACAGTTTTAGTAGCTGATAGTTTTCTTAAATCTTCATAAGCTCCTCCTTGTACAATTCCAAATAAACATTGATTAGGATTATTATGAACTTTTTTCCCTCTTAAAGCCCATCTAAGGGTTCTTAAAACACTTTTTTCCATATATTCATGAGTTTCATTAGCTGGTGGACATTCATCAAAACTCATGGCTATATCACTATCTAATTTGTTTTGAATTTGAATAGACTTTTCAGGTGTTAAAAATAAACTATCTCCATTAAGATGATTCTTAAATTTAACCCCCTCTTCTGTAATATCCTTTGGTTTAGCTAAACTAAATACTTGATACCCACCACTATCTGTAAGGATTGGACCATTCCATTTCATAAATTCATGTAATCCCCCAGCTTTATTTACAATATCTTCCCCTGGTCTTAACCATAAATGATAAGTATTAGAAAGAATAATTCCAGCTTTAACGCCTTTTAATTCTTCAACAGCTAAAGTTTTAACAGTAGCTTCTGTACCTACAGGCATAAACATTGGTGTTTTAAATGTTCCATACTTAGTAATAATCTCCCCTAGTCTAGCCTTAGTATTTTTATCTTCTTTTAATAAATTATATTTTAATTTCATAACTATTTCTCCAAATCTCTTATGATTATACCATAGAAAAATTTGCAATAAAATAAAAATTCTGTATAATATTTATGGCTCGAGGGAGGAATAGTTATGTATTTAAGTAATGAAACAAATCAAAGAATAAGGTATTTACTTAGGGAAATGCCAAATTATAAAGAATTTAAAGATATTACTGAGGAAGACATAAATTTAATTAAAGAAGAAATAAAAGCTTTTAAAAAGTATCATATATATACAACAGGAACTATTGGTTATGAATTATATGTATATACTCAAGCAATTGATTTTGTTTCTTATCCTACCGCTCGTAATACCAAAACATTTAATCAAAAAATATTATTTTTAATATATTGTTGTGATCCAAATTTAAAAATATTAAAGACATATTTATCTACAGGTTTTTTAACTAATAAAGATATTGAAAAATATGATGATGAAGTAGATCGTGCTATATTACTTAGATTAAGAAAAAAACAAGAGAATTTTTTCTATGCTAAATTAGATAAAGAGGTTGGCTTTACAGATACTATGTTATTTAAGTTTGAAAAAGATTTATTTGATAATTTTTTAACTAAGAATGAATTAGTAAATGGTGTTAAAGTTAGTTATTTAAGTGATTTACTTGATTATAAGGAGAATTTTTCTTTTGCTTCTATTTCTTTAGAAAGATTAAGTGAGTTAGCATTAATAAGTGAAAATTATATAGATACTTTAGAAAAAGAAGAATCATTAAGAACTAGAGCATGTACAGCAGCTTATAATATTTTATTTAGACCTCATTTATTTGGTTTAAATTCATATGAAGAACAAATTGCTTTCTTTATTTTATGTATTGATAAAAATTTAGATGCTTTACAAATATTTAATAATGAAGCAACAATTCATCGTATAAAAGAAGAATCTTTATTAAATGTAGGTATTTATAGTAAGGATTTAATTGAATATGAGAAAAAATATCATCAAAAATTTGTCCCAGATAAAATTGTTAGTGATTGGCAATTAATGAAAAAGAAGGATTCTTAAGATGAATAGTTTTAATAAAGAAAGAATTACCAAAGATATTAATGCAACACTATCTATAATTGAAAGGAATCTTAAATATAAAGATTTCCCTTCTTTTTATACTTTAACTAAAAGTTTTTCCCCTTTTCCTAAGAATCCTGATTATGATGATTTATATGCAAATGCTACTGAGGATATGAAAACTTATTATAAAGAATTTAAACATCCTAAATCATTTTTAACTATTGCAGCTAGTGGAGAACAAATAGCTAATGCCATATTAACTGGTGCAAAAGTAATAGATTGTTTTGATATAAATACTTTAACTATTCATAATGTTTATTTACGTTTAGGAGCTATTAAAGCTTTAAATATCTCAGAACTTCTTAGATTTTTTAATACTTTTGATTATGATTTATTTACGAAGATATTACCTTATTTAAGTGATGAAGAACAATTTTATTGGCAAAGTATTTATAAATATTATGGCAATAATAGTTCTAACTTAATAGGAGGATTTTTATATACTAATAAAAGACTTGATATTAAAATGTTAAAAAGTATTAATCCCTATTTAAGTAAAGATAATTATGAAAAGTTAAAACATTTAATAGATGAAGTATCAATAAGATTCTTTAATTGTAATATTTATGATTTACCATCTTTTATAAAAGATAATATGTATGATGCTATTACTTTTTCTAATATTTATGAATATTTAAATTATGGTTTAGAAGTAACTATGGCTAATGCTTTAAAGTATCATAATTTTATTATGAGTGATATTTTTCCTCATTTAAATAATAAAGGTACTATAATGTTTGCATATTTATATTCTTTTAATCGCGAATTTAAAAATCGTTTTGATAGATTGTATGAAGCAATACCAGAAAAGTTAGTTTTCCCAGGCTTTTATAGTTATGAAGATAAAATTTATTTAGATGCTGGTTTAACTTCAGAGAATTTAGCTTATTCTCAAATTTTAGAAGTATTTAAAGATGATAATATAATTGAATTACCAACTAAAAAAGTTGGTTTTGGTCAAAAAGTAAAAGAAGAAAATGATCTAGCTTTATTATTAAGGAGGTCTTAAGATGATTAAGGTCCAAGAAAAAATTAATGTTGAAGAAGCATTATTAAATACTAAAAGTATTCTCCATGACAATTTAACTTCTGAATTTAGAAATGATGAAGTATCAAATTGTCCTTTTAAACAATATAGTCCTTTTTATCGTTATACTACTGAAAATTTAGATTTCTATTATCAATTATTTCCATCTTTAAAGAATTATTTAACTGTTGCTGGTAGTGGTGATCAAGTATTAAATGCTATATCTTATGGTGCTAAAAATATTTATGCTTTTGATATAAATTGTCTTTGTAAATATCTATTAGCATTAAAAATAGCTGCTATAAAAAGATTATCTCCTCAAGAGTTTATAAAATTTTTTAATGATTTTTCTAAAAGATATTTTGATAAGTTAGTTCCTGCTTTAAATGGCGATGATTTAAAATATTGGACTTCTGTCTTTGATAATTATCCTAAAGAATTTATTAATTTATTTATTTTCTCTGGTCCAGTTATAAGTAAAAGAATGATTAGCAAAGTAAATACTTATTTAAAAGGACATAATTATTATATGGTAAGAGAAAAAATTGATAATACACAAGTTAAATTTATTAACTCTTCTTTAGAAGAATTACCAAGTAAATTAGATAATACAAAATTTAATGCTATTAGTTTATCAAATATCTATGATTATTTAGACTTTACTACTTTACCAAGTGCTAATAGAGCTCAAAATTTTTTAGAGTTTATAAGACTTAATTTATTACCACGAATTACTAATAATGGAATGATTATGGCCTCTTATTTATATTCTTTTGACAGACATTCTCATAAAGTTTTAAATGAAGCACTAGATGGTAAAGATTATTGTACATTACAAGAATTATGGGAGATTGCTCATAGTAGACATAGTTCTCGTTTTTTAAAGAAATCAACTAAAGCAATTAATATAGCTTATACATATTTAATTAATGAATCTAAATTATATAATGCTCGAATGATTACATCAAATTATTCTCTAAAAATGGGAGCAAATAATCAAGTAAAAGATTCTGTTTTAGTCTTAAAAAAATAGCCTTTCGGCTATTTTTGTTTGTCTAAATCATTTGTAATAAACATAGCATCCCCAAAACTAAAGAAACGATAATTATTTTTAATAGCTTCTTCATAAGCATTTAGTATTATTTCTTTACTAGCTAAAGCAGAAACAAGCATTACTAAAGTACTTTTTGGTAAATGAAAATTAGTTATTAAAGCATCTATTGCTTTAAATTGATATCCTGGATATATAAAGATATCTGTATTACCAGATGAAGCAACAAATACTCCATTATTATTAGTAGCAATAGTCTCAAGTGTTCTAGTACTAGTTGTTCCAACAGCTATAATTCTTCTTCCCTCTTTTTTCGCCTTATTTAAGATATCAGCCGTTTCTTTATTCATAACATAATATTCACTATGCATTTTATGTTCTAAAATATTTTCTACTTCCACAGGTCTAAAAGTTCCTAAACCAACATGTAGAGTAACATAAGTAATAAAAACCCCTTTATCTTCAATTTGTTTTAATAATTCTTTAGTAAAATGAAGTCCAGCTGTAGGAGCAGCAGCACTCCCAATATTTTTAGCATAAACAGTTTGATATCTAGATTGATCTTCTAATTTTTCATGAATATATGGAGGAAGAGGCATCGTTCCTAATTTATCTAATATTTCCATTAAAATTCCTTCATATATAAGTTTTATATGAGTTAGTCCTTCATTAAATTTTTCAATTACTTGAGCTTTTAAAAGTCCATCTCCAAAAGAAATTATTGTCCCAACTTTTAATCTTTTAGCAGGTCTTGATAAACATTCCCATGTATCATTACCTAGATCTTTAAGTAATAATAATTCAATAGTAGCCTTAGTTTCTTCTTTTATCCCAATTAATCTAGCAGGTATTACTTTAGTATCATTTAATACTAAGACATCTCCTTTTTTTAAATAATGAACTATATTTTTAAATGTTTCATGTTTTATATCACCAGTATTTTTATTTAAAACTAATAGTTTAGATTCATCTCTATTTTTTAATGGTGTTTGAGCAATAAGTTCTTTAGGTAAATTATAATCAAATTCATTTATATTCATAAATAAGCCCCTTTCGACTAAGAAACATTATATAAAAATATTAAATAAAAGTAAATAAAAAAGACTTATTAAGTCTTTATGAAACGGATAATTTAAATTTATTAAATAAAGGAACCAAAAAGCTACTAATTAAAATAACTATATAAATACCCATATAGAAATTAGCAATATTTACTAAGATTGCACAAATCATTCCTATTAGTAGAGAATATATAATTCGTCCACTTTTTACAACAGGAGTTGCCATTGAGAGCGGTGCCACATATATAGCTGCAAAAATAAAGCCACTCTTAAAAGTCTTAATTAATAAATTAGTAAATGATAATCCTCCTACAAAGTATATTATAATAGCAACTATACTATATCCTAATATAGCTAATAAAGGAATCTCTTTTTTATAATATTTATTAAATAATAAAACAACATATCCAATAAGACAACATAAAACACTTGTTGTTCCTATACAACCAACACTTCGACCAATAAAATAGTCAAATAAAGAAGGATTTAAATTATTATTTAATTCATATAAATTAGCATTATTATAAAATCCAGTTATTGCAAGAAGTGCTACTAAAACACATTTAAACAAAGCAATTTGATTAATACTCCATTTGTTATCAATAAACTTCAATAATATATCAAACATTATAATTAAGGGAATAGTAACCCATAAAAAATCCCTTGGACCACAAACCAAATAACATAAAGCATTAACATAAGGAGCTAATGAATTAACAACATTATGACAATCACTATCTTTTTTTATAATTAAATAATAGTATATTTCAAAAACATAACTTAAAACAATTATTATAATAGGAATTATTAAATATTGAAAAGCCAAAAACATAGTAGTTTCACCATTATTATATACCATTAAACCATTTTTATAAAAAGCAAATATAATTAAAGGTAATATACTTACTATATATAATATATTTATTCCTAATATTTTATTTTTTTGTAATAATCCCTTTTCCATTCTTATTTCTCCTTACTAAGTAAATTTATATTAGCTGGGCAAACATAACTACATAAACCACATCTTATACAGGCACTATCTAATACCTTAGCAAGTGGATTTATTTCAACAGGGCAAATATCAACACACTTACCACATTTAATACATTTAGAAGCCTTAATATCTTGCTTATCAAAAATAAAAATTGTCTTAGTATTATCTGAAACAACTAATGATTCTAAATTATCACATTTTACTCTTCTCATAAAATTGTTCAAATAAATATCTTTATTCTCAATGCTTTCACTAAGTGAATTTTTAATTAACTCTCCTAAATTAGCTCCATATTTTGTTTTTACAACATAAACTTTTGTTGCTTCTCCAAAACATATTGTAATATATCTATCAGCAACAGGTAATCCCTCTTTTAAAGCCATATATATTTTATATAAAGCAAATGTATCTAAAAACAATATATCATCATATTTATAAGCATTAAAATATTTACGTGCTATACATTGATTAGTTGTATATGGAAATACATCAGGTATTACTTTAAAATTAATATCGTTATATTTAGCAATTATTTCTCTTACAGCAGCTACATTATTATCATCATATTTACTAAGTATTAAATGTGCATCTATATTAAATCTCTTTGCTAATAAATTAGTTGTTTCTAATAAACCAGTGACATTATCTTGAAATAAATAATTATTATTAAATTGATATGGTTCTACATCAATAGCATTAATAATAAGAACTTTACTTTTATTTTTTAATTTATTTACTATTAATTTATTTTCATAATCAATACCTAAGTTTTCACACATTTCAAGAATAACTTCTTTTTTTACTTCACTTATATCATCTAAAGCTTCTTCAGAAACAAATGCTGAATTAGTCTTATCATTAACTACTTTAATTATTCCCTCTTCTTCATTCATTTCAACAGTACCAGATACTGTAGCATATGATTTAATTCCATTAGAAGCTTCTTTAATTAATTGATTAATATAGACATAATCACCATTTTTTACATATACTGTATCGCCTTCTCTAATATAAACTATTATATTTTCTGGTGCTAAGTATTCTTCTTTATTTATTTCTAAATTTTTTTCATCATTGTTAAATTTGTAAGTTAATTTCAAAGTAACCACCATTCCTATTCTTTTACTTTGTTTCTCTCTGCCAAATAATTTTTTAATTCTTTAGCAACATTAAGAGGAACAATTTCTGATAGTTCTTCTAAAGACGCATTTTGCA
>CANQZL010000058.1 GCA_947628325.1 uncultured Bacilli bacterium | reverse complement strand
GCTACTGCTTTTATATTCATACCGGCATAGCCGGCAGATTTTTGTTTGACCTTATTGGTCAAACATATTAAAAAAAACAAACCACCTGGTTTAGTTTTTCTTTTCTTTTAATTTATTTTCATTTTCTTTATTATGATGAAATAATATATCTGTTTTCATTACTAAGAATAATAAAAGAATCATTAAGACTATATATATAGCCATTGCTAATTTTGAGTCACCTAAAACGAAAAATATTGAAACACTAGCAAATAAAATATTTATAGCATATATAATTAAAACAGTAGTTCTAACTCCAAATTTCATTTTTAATAACTGATGATGAAAATGATCTTTATCGGGAGTACCAATACTTTCTCCCTTTAATAGTCTTCTAAAAATAGCTAAAATTGTATCAAATATAGGAATAGCAAGAATTACTAAAGGAATAATTAAAGAAGTTAAGGTAGCAGCTTTAAATCCTAATAAGGCAATTACACTTATCGTAAAACCTATAAATAAGCTTCCTGTATCACCTAAAAATATTTTAGCTGGATGAAAATTATGAACTAGAAATCCTAATACTGCTCCTAACATAATTAATGAAAGAATAGTATCCAAACCTTGCATTTTATTTAAAATATAAGCGATAATAGCAATTGTTGCAAAATATATAGAAGATACTCCAGATGATAATCCATCTAATCCATCAATTAAATTAATAGCATTTGTTATAGCTAAAATAAAGAAAATTGTTACAACATAATCAACTGGTTTAGGGAAATCAAAAGAAAGTCCTAAAATATCTACATGATGTAATACAATATTTCCATAAAATACCACAACGCAAGCAGCAACAGTTTGTAATAAAAATTTTATTTTAGCTGGAACTGGTTTAATATCATCAAATATTCCTGTTAATACAATAATAAATCCTCCTATTAAGATAGATAACATTTGAACTGAGCTCCTTGCAAATAACATATATCCTAATAAGAAAGAAGCAAAGACAGCTAAACCTCCCATACGTGGAATTGGATGAGTATGAACTTTTCTAGCATTTGGTATATCCATAGCTCCAACATGAATAGCTGCTTTTTTTATTAAAGGTACTAATAATGCACTCGTAAAAAAAGTTACTAATACTATAACAAATACATTATACCCATTTACTTCAAATCTCATAAAACCACCTAATATTATTATACGATATTTACTTTAAAACATAAATATTTTTCTAATGAAAAAAAGGCTACTTGCCTTTTCTCTTCATTTTTTTATTTTTTTTAGTTGCTTTAACATTCTTATTAATTTGTTTTGATGCTGAAGAATCTTCATCTTCCATTTCTTTTTTATCTTTGATATCTTCTTCTTTTATTTCTTCAATCTTTATTTCTTCTTCAAGTTCTTCTTTCTTACCTTTTTCTAATTCTTCAAGCTTCCTCTTATTAGCACGATGTCTTTCTCTTTGAGACAACCCATCATCTAAATCTTCTTTTTCTTCATCATTACTTAATCTATCTCTTCGTGGACTACCAAAGAATTCAGTATCAGACATAGTCTCATTTAAACTATCATCATTATTTTCTATAATAGGATCCTCTTCTAATAAAGAATTATTTATTTCTTCTTTCTTTTCTTTTACTTCTACTTCATTACTTATTTTTTCTTTACTATTATTAGAATTTCTTTTTTCTTTTAACATTTCTATTAATTTATTATTCTTTTTTCTAATAGAAGAATTTTTAGCAATTAATATTATCAATAGTAAAATAGTTAATCCTAATACAGCACCAAAAGTAATCGTTAAATAAAAGTACAAATCTTTACTTGAATTACTTTCTATATTTTCTTCAAAATATCTTTGGAAAGTCTTTTCTTTTAAGTCATATTTATACCAAGCTGTTTCCCCTGTACTAGCATTCATACCATAAAGTAAAACAAAGTCACTATCTTCTGAATTAGTATAAGAATCAATTAAAGTATCATTTATTTCTATTTCTTTAACTGTTTCATAACCATCTATCATATCAGTTACTATTTCAGGAATAAAAACAAATTCTGAACTATTAACTTGTTTATATAAATTATAAGTTACTGTAACATCATTATAAACATATAAATTAATATTACCTTCTTCGTCTTTTAAACCAACTAATGTTAATTTAGTTATATCACTTTTTAAAGCTGGAACAATATCTTCATTAATTTGAATTTCTGTTTTTGTATAATATGATGGAACTTCCAAAGCTTCGGCATCTCTTACAACAGATAATTCTTTATCATCTACTTTTACATATATTGGATTTAATAATTTACGATTTATTTCTATTGTATAAGTCTTCTTATTGCCTTTCTCAGCTGTTACAACTATATTAAACTTATTTATTCCTTCAGTTAGTTCTTTTTCACCTAACCCTGATACAGAAGCTTTACTATCTTCTTTCGCTCCACTTATAATTACTTTATCTACTTCATTTTCAACTTCTAATGAATAAGATGTTGTATTTTTATTAAATGCTGGTGATAATTCATAACCATTTACACTTAAACTAGATAAAAAGGCATTAGTACTATAACTTGCTTGAATTTCTGCTTGTGTTCTTGAAGTTACCTTAACAGAATTTACAGAGGTTTGTATCTCTTTAGCATAGGAATCTAAAACGGAAACACCTTTTAAAGTAAAAGTTGCTGTACCACTATTTCGAGCTTTTAAAACAAAATTAACCTCTTTATTACCAGCCAAAATACCACCAAGTATATGTGGACTAGATGGACTTACTAAGCTAAATAAATTAGCATCATAACTCAATTCATATTCCCAAGCATCTGCTTCACCACTGAATCCTACAGTTATTGTAACATTATTACCTACTACAACTGCTGTAGAACTAGCTTTAACAGTTAAAGACGCAGCATTTACATTGTCAACCATAAAAATTACAAATATAATACTAATAATATACCAAAATTTTTTCATATTACACTTCCTTACAAATTAACTTTTTTCAAAATATGGCTTTGAATTAAAACAAAATCTGACAAAGCAATATTTCCATCATAATTAACATCAGCTGCATAGAAATATTCATTACTTAAGTTATTTTTCTTTAAGATATGACTTTGAACTAAAACAAAATCTTTTAAATCAACTATACCATCACTATTAGTATCTCCCCTAACAGAAATAGTATATGTTATAGAATCAGTTGTTCCATTTATAGTTATTTTATCTCCAGTAGCTAAACTACCACTATTTTTAACTGTTCCACTAGCTGAAGTAATTTTAACTGTTCCATTATTTTTAGTAACAGTATTAGATAAAGATGATACTGAAGTACCAGGACTTATTCCATACATAAATTTATCATTTACTTTAACACCCATTTTAGAAACTATATCTTTATAACTTACATTATCTTCAGGATTAATTCTTGTAACATTAATTGTATAAGTTGTTTGACTACCATCTTCTGCTGTTACTATCAAAGTTACAACAACTTTATTATCAGTAAATTTATATTCCCCAGTACCAGTAACTTTACTAGCAACTATATTAGTTGTAGCATCTACTTTAATAGTATCATTCTTAGTAGAAGCATTATAATTATATTCCGTTACTATACTATCAAAATTTGTTATATTTTTACCATCTATTGTAATAGCTTTTAAAGTACTATCATTACTTTTATTAAGTGATTCATATGCTTCACTTTTCATATTTTTAAATACTGGTATTGTAAAAACAAAACCTAAATCTAATGAATTAGCTTTTTCATAAGTAGATCTTGTACTAGTAGCTTCTTCTATAGGAGCATTAATACTTGTCATATATTGATGATTATAATCTGAAATTTTATTATATGAAGCTATATTAAATTTTTGATAATAAGGTGTATCTTGTCCTTGTTTTACATATTGTTCTGCTATAAAAGCAGCACCATTTACAATAGCTAATTCAGGTGTTGTCCATGGCCTATTATAAGAATTACCATCTAAATATCCTGCAGCATAAGCTACTGCTCTAGCTTGTGGATCAAGTCCATTAGCTTTATAAGCTCCAATATTATAAAAATTATAAAAGCCATTTAATGTTTTACCATTATAAGTTACTTTATACTTATCAGTATATATTCCTGAAGAAGGACCATATCCAACAGTGTTATTCCCCTCTAACTTACTTCTAGATATTAATTGCATTACATTAATACCTTGTACAGAAGCTGCTTTTTTAAAAAAAGGAATATATTGTTTTAAATTACCTGAACCAACCAAATTATTAATAGCTTCATCACTAAATACATCTTTATTAGCATCAGAATCTAAAAACTGAAATATTTTATTTTCATATAATCCATTACGAGGATCCATAAATGAAGCAATAACATCAGCTTTAACCCAATACCAACAAGTACCATTTAATGGACACTCATCAATACCACCATTTAACCAATATTTTTGATTATATGTTTGTAAAGAACATCTAGATTCTTCAGCTTTACTAGCTTCTTCTAAAGTTATATTTAATTTATCAGCTTTAAATACCCATTTTGGATGTTTACTATGCATGTAATATAAATAAGGACAATAAGACTTATCAAATCCTTCATTTACTAAAGTAGAACAATAATCTTCATACTTTTCTATTCCATTTACATCAGTAGATAATCTCACATTATCAAGATTAACAACATAACTAGAGTACAAATATCCTATTTGACCATTATACTCAACTTTATACATACTTCCTTCTTTACCTAATACTTTAACTTTTGTTCCATAAGCCAATTCTTCTATCGTACTAGAAGAACTAGTATTTGGAGCATTATGAAAATCAAGTAAATAAGAATCTATAGTACCATTAAAAGGAAATTTTTCAGCAGCATTTACATTAATAAAATTAATACTACATAAAAAAGTGGTAATGATTAAAATTGTAAAAAATGCAAATCTTATATAGTTTTTCATCTTATCACTTCCTTTTATAGGTTCATAGTAATTATAACACAATTATACTAGACTTTACACCAGTCATATCGTATAATATGTACACCCATGTAAATATTACAAGTAAAAAAATCATAAATTGTTCTTAATATTTATTTATGTTATAATAACTCATAGTAGAAGAGGTCAAGGTGATGATATGAAAGTTTTATTAAAGAAATTAAAAAAAGTAAGTGGAATTAAAAAATTCTTTTATTTCATTTCTTTAATATTTTATATAACAGCATTTACTCTATTTATAATGAGTATATTAAAATTAAAAAGTATTGAAACATTAATAAGAATTATTATAATAACTTTCTTTGTCATATGGTTTTTAATCTATTTCTTATCCGGATTATTAACTATGATATCTAAAAAGACTAAAACATTTGTCTTTATAACATTAATTACTATTTTATTTTGTCCTATATTTATCGGAGCTTCTTACTACATTAATAAACTATATGGTAGTGTAACTCGTATGAATAGCAATGAAATTAACTATACTACTAATTTAATTGCTTTAAAAGAAACAAATTTCACTAGTAAATTATCTATTGGAATGATTGAAGCTGAAGATGATATTGAAGGTAATATTTTAGCCAAAACATTAATAAAAAAAGAAAATTTAAGTAATAATATAGAAACTTATGAAGATTATCATTCTATGATTACTGATTTATATAGTGGAAAGATTGGCGCTTGTTTTGTTTCTAGTAATTATTCAATTATTTTCGAAGACGAAGTATTTGAAGATTTACCTGAAGGACAAACAGGTACCCCAATAGCAGATCGTGTTAAAGTTATTAAAGAATATTCAGAAAAAAGAGTTAATCAAGATAATGAAACACTTGTTAATAGTAAAACTAAAACATTAACAGAACCATTTACAGTCTTAGTAATGGGAGTTGATTCAACAATTAATGGTCTAAAAGCTAATCAAGCCTTTAATGGTGATACGTTAATCTTAGTAACATTCAACCCTAATACTTTAACTACAACTATGTTTAGTATTCCAAGAGATATGTATGTTCCAATTGCTTGTAATCATAATCGTTATGCTAAAATTAATTCATCAGCTGCTTATGGTTCTAGTTGTGTAATAAATACTGTTAAACAAATGACTGGTATTGATATTGATTACTATTTAAAAATCAATTTTACTGGCGTTGTTGAATTGGTTAATGCTTTAGGTGGTGTTACAGTAGACGTTGCAACTCCTGACTTCTCATATGACCAAGCTCATAAAGGACAAATGTGTGAACAAGATTCACAAAGAAGATTTGGAAATAATTTAATTTGTGTAAACCCTGGTGTTCAAACATTAAATGGTGAACAAGCTTTAGCTTATGCAAGATGCCGTCATTTATATGCTTTATCAGATATTGCTAGAAATCAACATCAACAACAAATTATCGAAGCCATGGCTCAAAAATTAAGAACAATTTCTTCATTAAGTGAGTTTGAAAAAATATTAGATACAGTTTCTAATAATATGGAAACAAATATTACTTTTGAACAAATTACATCATTCTATAATGTTGGAAAAGACATGCTATCAAGTTCAAGTGGTAATGCCCTATCTATTAGGAAAACTGCTCTTGCTTATTATAATCTTCCAGTATATTTACCTAAATCAGGTATGTATACAAGTGCTTTAGGATATTATCAAAGTTCATTAGATGCTATTACAAAATTAATGAGAGTTAATTTAGGTTTAGAACAAGAGACACCAGTTAAAACATTTAGCATATCTTATAATGAAGAGTACACTACTCCAATAGTTGGTAAAAACCTTGCTGGTGGTGATAGACTAGAATTAATGGAAGACTTAACTGGCAGATATAAAGAAGAAGTAAGTAATTGGTGTAACAACAAAGGAAAAACATGTATCTTTGAAACAGTAGATAGTCCTTCAATTAGTGGTTTAGTCGTTAATCAATCTGTTCATATAGGAGAATTACTAAATAGCATTAGTTCAATTACTTTCTATGTTAGTAATGGTCTAGGATCTACTGAAAATCCTGGTATTGATGATCCTAATGATTCTGAAAATCCTGATGAAAATGGAGATGAAACAAATACTGAAACCAATCCTTCTGATACCCCAACAACTCCTGGTAATGAAGACGATAATCAAAACGAGCAAGGCAATCAAGGAGACGAATCATCTGGTAATTCTGGAAATACTGAAAACCAAGGAGATTCAGGAAATAATGAAAATACAGGCACTACAACACCTGGATTAGAAAACATTCCTGGAACACCTTAATAAAAAGTACCTTCATTGGTACTTTTATTTATGATAAAGGAGATTATATATGCATAATGAAACATTTTATACAAATAAAAAAATCAATGATATTAAAATAGCTGTAATAAGTGATATTCACTTTTATAAAAATTATAAACAAAAAATATTTGACAGAATAATAAAACAAATTGAAATCAATAAACCTGACTATATTACTATAGTAGGAGATATATTAGATTCTTCAGACATTGATAACATACAATCTCTAATAGACTTTTTTAGTCAACTTGCTAAAATAGCTCCTACTATAATCATTACTGGAAATCACGATGAAAAAAAAGGTCATATGGGTGCTTGGGATTATCAACAAAACCTTTTACTTACTAAAAAAATAAAATTATTAGAAAACGTTCACTTATTAAATGATGAAATATGGCAAGATAATAATATAACTTTTTATGGTTTTAATTTATCATACAATTATTATGAAGAAACTAATGAAGACTATAATGTATTTTGTAAAGAAATTAATAATTTACATACTAATTTACCATCAACAACTTATAATATAACTCTATGTCATAGTCCTATAAATATTTATACTTTTATAGAGAAAAATTCTAATCACAATTTAAATAAAAGCGATTTAATATTATCAGGACATATGCATAATGGATGTTTACCTTTTATTATTTCTCATCCCTTAAATAAAATATTTAAAACTTCAAGAGGTTTAATATCTCCTACAAGAAAATTCTTCCCTAAGTATGCTCAAGGAAGAGTATATAAAATAAAAGATGGTTATATTTATGAAGGATTAACTAAATTAAGTAATTCAACTAAGTTTTTTCATAAATTTGATTGTCTTTTTAGAAAGAATGTTGAATTCCTAACAATTAAGTCAAAAAAACAATAGTTTATGAACTGAACCCCAAAAGTTGGACAGTTTAATTATTTTAAGGATTGTAACCTGTAATTTACAGGAGACAGTCCTTTTAATTTTGTTTTAATTCTATCATAATTGTAATAATAAATATAGTCATCTATTGCTTGTATTAATTCATCTAATGTTTTATATTTATCTTCTTGATCATAAAACATTTCTGTTTTTAAAATGCCAAAGAAATTTTCCATCATTCCATTGTCCATACTATTTCCTTTTCTAGACATACTTTGTTTTATTCCTTTATTTTTTAATCTTTGTTGATATGATTCATGTTGGTATTGCCATCCTTGGTCTGAATGGAATATTAATCCATCAAGATTATCATTTCTATCAAATGCTTTATTAAGCATATCATTTATTTGATCTAGATTAGGTGATTTAGAAGTATTATAAGAAATTACTTCGCCATTAAATCCATCAAGTATTGGTGATAAATAACATTTTTCGCCTCTTAAGTTAAACTCTGTTACATCTGTATACCACTTTTCATTTTGTTTTTCTGATTCAAAATCTCTTTTTATTAGATTATCTACTATTTTACCTACTGTTCCTTTATATGATGAATACTTTCTTTTATTTCTTTTTAATGGTTTTAATCCTAACTTAACCA
>CANQZL010000057.1 GCA_947628325.1 uncultured Bacilli bacterium | reverse complement strand
AAATTATATACTAATTTTGCTAAAGAAATATATTTGGCGGCTAAAAGAGGAGTTCCTGAGGTAGAAGCTAATAGTGCTTTAAAACATATAATTGAAAAAGCTAAAAAAATGCAAGTACCAGCTGATATTATAAATAGAGCTTTGGACAAAGCTAAAGGGGCTGGAAAAGATGAATATGAAGAAATAATTTATGAAGGATTTGGACCTGGAGCTTCAACATTTATGATAAAGACTTTAACTGATAATGTTAATCGAACAGTTGGGGAAGTAAGAGCAGCTTTTAATAAAATGAATAAAAGTTTGGGTGTTAATAATTCTGTTTCATATAATTATGATAATTTAACTATTATGAGTTTTAAAAGTGATAAAGAAGAAGAAATATTAATGGCTTTATTAGATGCTTCAATTGAACCAGTTGAATTTGAAAATGAAAATGGTTATTTAAATATTTCTGTTAAATATGCTGATACTTATAAAGCTAAAGAAATTATTGAAAGTATTGTTCCTGATGTTGATTACGAAATAGATGAATCAGGTTGGTATGCAAAAGATACTGTAACTTTAGAAGGCGAAGATTTAGAAATATTTAATAAACTTTATAATTTACTTGATGATATTGAAGATGTAACTGATATATATCACAATGTTAATTTATAAAAAATAAATAATTGAGAATGCATAAAAGCATTCTTTTTTCATATATTTTTCACATTTGTGGTATAGTATAGTGGTATCTGAGGTGGTATATATGAAGATACTTATTGTAGATGATGAGGCATTAATAAGAGAAGTAATAAAAGAATATTTATTAATTGAAGGCTATGAAGTAGATGAAGCTGCTGATGGTGAAGAAGCTGTTAAGAAAGCTTTAGAAAAAGATTATACACTTATTATTATGGATATAATGATGCCACATAAAGATGGGTACCAAGCTTGTAAAGAAATACGTGCTAAGAAAAATACACCTTTTATTATGTTATCTGCTCGTGGAGAAGAATATGATAAATTAGTTGGATTTGATTTAGGAATTGATGATTATGTAACAAAACCTTTTAGTCCAAAAGAATTAGTAGCAAGAATTAAAGCAATAACTAAAAGAAGTTTTAGTACTGAGTCAAGTTTTAAATTTGGAGGTTTAGTTATAGATGATAAAGCTCATGATGTTTATGTAGATAATAAAAAAATATATTTAACTCCTAAAGAATACGATTTATTAAAGTATTTAATATCTAATAATAATATTGCTTTATCAAGAGAACAACTATTAACTAATGTATGGGGATATGACTTTTACGGAGATGATCGAACTATTGATACTCATATTAAAACATTAAGAAAAAATATAGGTAAATATGGAGACTTTATAAAAACTGTTAGAGGAATAGGTTATAAATTTGAATATGAAGAAGTACAAAATAAGTAGTATTAAGCATAAAACTTTATTTTATTTAATATTATTTTCAGTATTTATCTTATTGTTTTTATGGGAATTACAATTATTCTTTTCAAAGTTTTTATATGAAAAATATCAAATAAAAGACATGGAAAATATTGCTGAAGAAATAACAGATTTAGAAGCAACTGAATTAACTAATTATCTTAAAAATGTTGTTTATAATAATGCTATTTGTATAGAACATATTGATTCATATGGAAGAACTATTCTTTATAATGATGCTTCTACGGGATGTTTACTTGGTAGAGATGATACAGAAATCAATCGTTATAAAGAGGAATTATATAATAGTGATGAAGAAATGAAAGCTATTAAATTTGTTAATAGAAATTTTAAATCATATGCTTTACTTTATGGAGTAGAAACAGCTGATAATGGATATGTTTTTTTATTTACAATGCTTAGTAATGTTGATAAGAATTATAATTTAATAAGAGATCAACTTATTTATATAGCTATTGTAGTAATAATCTTGGCTGTTGCAATAAGTTTATTTTTAGCAAGAGTAATCAGCGAACCAATTGTTGAAATAACGGAAAAATCAAAACTATTAGCATCTGGTAATTATGATGTTGAATTTAAGAAAAATGGAATAAAAGAAATAGATGAGTTAGCGGATACTTTAAATTATTTGGAAAGTGAAGTTAGTAAAACTGATCAATATCGAAGAGATTTGATGGCTAATGTTTCACATGACTTAAAAACACCACTTACGATGATTAAAGCGTATGCGGAAATGGTAAGAGATATAACTTATAAAAATAAAAAGAAAAGAGAAGAAAATCTTAATGTTATAATTGAAGAAACTGATCGATTAAATTTATTAGTAGGAGATATACTTGCTTTGTCAAAACTTCAAGCTAATTCTGATGTTATTGATATAAATGATTTTGACTTGAGTTCTTTAATTAAGACCATAATAAAGAGATATGATATATTAAAAGAAACTGAAGGTTATAAAATAAATGTTGAAATACCAGAACAAGCTTTAGTACGTGCCGATGAAAATAAAATTAGTCAAGTTATTTATAATTTAATTAATAATGCAATTAATTATACAGGGGAAGATAAAACAGTATTAATAAAAGTTATAGAAGAGAAAAAAGAATATTTAGTTGAAATAACAGATACAGGTAATGGTATTAACGAAGATGAAATAGAGCATATTTGGGATAAATATTATAAAAATGAAAAAAATCATCGCCGTAATATTGTAGGTACAGGACTTGGTTTATCAATAGTTAAAAATATTTTAGAGATTCATGACTTTAAATATGGGGTTAGAAGTGTTAAAGATAAAGGAACAACATTCTATTTTGAAATAAAAAAATCAAATAATGTAAAGCATTAATCTTTCACTTGTTCTTCACAATAATTTCATATTTAAGTAGTATTATTTAATTATGAAAGGAAGGAGATATAGAGAATAAAAAGTAAATGTTATAGATTAAAGTTAATAAATAAATTTAATTATATAATATAAAACCCTATACAATTAAAATAACATATAAACTCAAACTCACACTTTTAAGAGAAAGCTTGTCTTTCTCTTTTTTTGTAAACTTTTTATATTTTAATATATCTTTAATAAAAATTAAAAGTAAAGTCCTTTTCTTTTTTATTTTAATTTTTAATATTTTATGATATTCTTATATTATGAATATAGAATAGGTTGTGAGTTGTATGAATAATAATGAAAATGAAGAAAATAAAATAAATGAAGGAATGCCAATTAGTGAGGGAAATAATCAGACTATTCCAAATAATGAAAATTTAGGAATGGAAATGCCAGCTCCAGCTAGTGGAACTGTAAATAATGATTCTACATCAGTAGAGATGCCACTTCCAGTAGCAAATAATCCTCTTCCACAAGCAGAATCTGTACCAGTTAGTCAAGATGTTAGTCCTTTTCCAACTCAAAATGTGGCTACAAATAATCAGCAACAAGCTGTAGGTAATCAGTCAATTATTAATACAGACGCTGTCAAAGCTCAAACAAATAAATTATTAGATGGAGTTAAAAATGTTGAAAATGAACTCAATCAAAAGATAAAAACTGATAAAAGAGTATTATATATTTTAATTGCTGGAGCTTTTGTAGTATTTATAATAGGAGTGATTTTTGTATCAAATATTTTGTTTAGTCCAGCAAAATCAGCAGTAAAAACATATTTGAATGCAATGAAAAATTATGATGCTAAAAAAATTGTTAAGTGTTATCATCCTAAAATGGTTGAAACGATGGAGGATTATTTAACTAGTTATGATGATTTAATTGAATATTATGAAGATTATTTTGACGAGAAAAAAGATGATGATTATAAAATATTAAGTTATGAAATAGATAATGATTATAAGAAATATGATAAAGATGATATTGAAGATTTAGCAGAAACTTTAGAAGATTCATATGATATAAATGAAAAAGATGTTAAGGATGCTAGAAGATATTCTGTTAAAATTAAAGTTGATGATGATGGTGATAAAGACACAGAGAAAAGTAAGATTGTAGTAGTTAAGATTAAAAATAAATGGTATATATTTAGTTAGAATGAATTTAGTTCATTCTTTTTTTATTGACTTCAATTTATTTACTATTTGGTATTATACATGGTATAATCTTATTATAATTATATAGATGAAATTTTAATATATTAGGATATATAAATTAATAAAATAGACGTATTTTTTAGTATGATAAAAATATATTTTATTAGTTTAAAAAATTATATGCTAAATTTTACATAGAATGAAGAGTGATTTTAATGTTTTTAAAATATATGATAGTTTTTTTTGTTTCAATGGTTCCTCTTATTGAATTAAGAGGTGCTATACCAATTGCAGTAGGATTAGGTTTACCTAAATTAATATCTTTTATAATATCAATAATAGGTAATATGTTACCTGTACCTATAATTTATCTTTTTGCGAGAAAAGTTTTAGTTTGGGGAAAAGATAAAAAATATATAGGCAAGTTTTTTACATGGTGTTTACTTAAAGGAGAAAAAGGTGGTAAAAAACTTGAAACTAAAGCGGGTAGAGGATTATATTTTGCATTATTTTTATTTGTTGGCATTCCACTACCAGGTACAGGAGCTTGGACAGGTACTTTAGCAGCAAGTATTTTAGATTTGGATTTTAAAAGGACAATTATTGCTGTTATGGCAGGAGTTTTATTAGCTGGTTTAATAATGATGGCGATTTCTTTTGGATTATTTGAGGTGATATTTTAATGGATACAGTCGTTTATTTAATTAGACATTCAGATGTTACACCAAAGGGAAATATAAAATGGATAAATAGTGATGATTCGGAACAACTTATAAATGAAAAATCTTTTTTATCAGTTAGTGGGGAAAAAAGGGCGGAAAAGATAAGTAAGCATAAAGAATTACAGAATATAGATGCTGTTTATTCTTCAGATTATGTAAGTACTTTAGAAACTGCTAAATATATAGCTTTAGAAAATAATACAATTATAAATATAGATGACCGTTTTAATGAAAGAAAAATAGGACAACTTAGTAATATGAAAATTCGTGAATTTGAAAGACTTCAAAAAAGAGATTTTGATTTTAAATTATCAGGAGGAGAATCTTTAAATCAAACTAAAAAAAGAATCATTGAAGCTACTAAAAATGTCTTAATGTTTGAAACTGGTAATAGAATAGCTATTATTTCTCATCCGATAGCTTTGACTTGTTTACTTAGTTCATGGTGTGAATTAGGTTACAATTATGATGATGATATAATTTTAAGTTATGGGGAAGAAACTATTATAGATGGTAGATATAGTCCAGAAATGATTTTTAAAGTAACTTTTGATGGAATGATTGTTAAAAATATAGAAGTTATTGAAGTACCAAATATTTAAAAAGATAAGTTGTCTTATCTTTTTTTAATTATTATATTTTTTAGTTATATAAGAATGCTAATTAACTAAATTTTTATATAGCAAATAATAGTAAAGTGTATAAAATACACTTTAACTCAAAAATTATTTGTGTTATATTTTTATTGGTAGAGAATTTTGGTAAAAGGAGAGGTTTTAAAATGAAAGTTTTTATGCTTAGAGGCGATACTGAAGATGAGATAAGAAAAGAGACACAAATTGTAGCAGCAGCGGGGAATTTATCAAGAGCTTCAGGAACTGTAAGTGAAGTATTTAATAAAAGAGATAATCATGAAAAAAATGTTAAACTTGCTGGTAATGTTTTTGATTATGGACATACTTCAATTGCTGAACATGGATATATTAATCTAGGTTTGGAGAATGTATCTGTTTTAGTAGAGCAAGTCCTAATCGGTTACAGACTTACGGCATTTACAATTAAGTCAAGAAGAAATGTTGACTTTAGAACAGCAGGATATAAGGTACCAGATTTTAAAGATAAAAATGGTAATGTTTTGACTAATAATGAAGAATTACAAAAATTATTTGTAAATCATTATAATAAGTTATTTGCTGAATATGGTAAATTAGTTGATGAAGGTATTCCTATTGAGGAATGTCGTTATGTTTTACCATATGGATTTTATAGTAATATCATAATGAGTATGGATGATAATGAATTTTATAGAATGACTTGTGATTTTTCTTTTGGTAAATATTCTAATATACCTGAGTTATGTGAATTAGGGCAAGAATTTGAAAATATTCTACTTAAATATAAACCATATTTAGTAAGTGCATTTAATAAGGAAAAAGAAAAAGCTCATAAAGATAATTCTATTTATGAAGATCAATTTGCTTTTGTTGATAAATTATTGGAAGGTCAAACTATTGAACCTAATTTATCTAAGGGAGAATTACTTGAAAAAGTAAATATGATTGATTATACAAAAGAAGCTGATTATAAAGTTTTATGTAGCATTTTAATGAATAGATATCAATTAAGTTTTATTGAAGCTGGTAAATTACTAGAAAAATTAAGAGAAGAAGATCCTCAGATAGATAATAAATTAATGCATGCTTTAATACATAGTAAGAATCAAAGAGAGTTAGAACAAGTTTCATTTACATTTGAAATACCAATAGAACTTGCAGTATTAACACATATAACAAGACATAGAATGCATTCTTTATTAATTCCTGATTTTACGCCAATATGGAATTTAGATAATTACGTAATACCTGATAATTTAAAAGGAGTACATGAAGAAGAATATCGCGAATTATATGCTGATAATAAAGCATTAATGGAATATTTTAAAAGTCAAGGAGTTAGAGATGAAGATTTAGTATATTTTTACTTATCTGGTAATGCTTGTAATATAATGACGACGATGAATGGTCGTACACTTGAATGGATAAGTAGAAAAAGATGTTGTAATAAAGCTCAAACAGCTATTAGAAGAATAGCTAATCAAATGGTAGCTGAAGCATCAGAAGTTGCTCCTTTAATTGGTACTAGTTTAGGGGCACCTTGTAAGGTAGAAGGTTACTGTCCTGAAGGAGCAGATAGTTGTAAAAATAGGGGTGTTGTTGTAAAAGGTTTAAAGAGAAAAGATAGTTAATTTTGACTATCTTTTTTGTTAATTTTTTGGTAGTATATATGGCGAAGATGGTGATGTTATGCTTGAATTTAAAATTGTTGATGCTAAAGAAAAAGATACTGATTTACTATATAGTATCAAATTAGTTACGATGATAGATGATGAAATGGATAAAGTACTTACTTATGAAGAAAAGAATAAGTTAAGAAAAAATGTTTTAAAAAGTATAGAAACATCTTATCAAGAATATAAAATTATTTATGTTGATAAAAAAATAGCTGGTGCTTATTACGTAATGCCATATGAAAGTGGATATATAATAGATGAAATATATTTATTTAAGGAATTTAGAAATCAAGAAATAGGAACTAATATTGTTAATAAATTAAAAAAAGATATTCATTCTTTATATGTATGGGTATATAAAAATAATGTTGATGCTATTAGATTTTTTGAAAGAAATGGGTTTAATAAAGTACAAGGAGGAAGAACTTTAATATTAAAATATGATGCTGTATATGGAAATATAAAAGAAAAATTAAGTAATATAAAATTAGGATATAGAGATAAAGAAGGTAATAAATATGTTGGATATGGAAGAGATTTTAAAGATATTTATTATTTACAAAGTCCTAAACAATTATTAGAAAGTAAAATAGGAACTTGTTTTGATCAAGTAGAATTAGAAAGAGATATTGTTAGTAAATTTGGAATTGATTTAAGAACTTATTTTATATTTTATCCTGATGATAATGTAGAAGCTTCTCATACCTTTTTAGTTTATAAAGATAATAAAAAATATTATTGGGTAGAAAATGCTTGGGAAAAGTATAAAGGGCTTCATATATACAATAGTAAAGAAAAATTAATTAGCGATGTAGTGAGTAAGTTTGTTAAAACTATTCCTAAAGGAAATGTTAAAAAAGTACGACTATATTTATATGATAAACCTAAATATGGAATCAATTATGTAAAATTTTTGTCTTATTGTATAAATAGTAAATTAGTAAGAATAAAATGAAAATAATAAAAAATTTTAAAGTGTTAAACATTTTTAGAGTTATTTTGTTATAATTTAAATAGGTGATATTGATGAAAAAAATTGGTATTATATTTCCAATGGTTGAAGAACTAGATGCTTTTAGAGAATATATTAAAATAAAAAATGAATTTAATATATTTGAACTTAAATTTTATGAAGGAATTGTTAATGATGTTGAATGTGTCTTAGTTCAATGCGGGGTAGGTAAAGTCAATGCAGCAAGAACAGCTCAAATATTAATTGACAATATGAAAGTTGACTATGTTTTTAATGTTGGAGTTGCTGGAGGAATTAGTGAAAAGCTTTCAGTGGGTGACTTGGTCATTGGTGAAAAATTAGTACAACATGATTTTGATATTACAGCATTTAATTACGAAAAAGGCTATATACCTGATGTTGGTAGATTTATTGAAGCAGATACTTATTTAATAACAATTGCTGATAGAGTATTAAAAAAATTTAAAGATATTAGTACATTTAGAGGAGTTATTGCATCAGGAGATATTTTTTGTACAGAATTAAAAATGAGTCAAAAAATTAATGCAAAATTTAATGCTTTATGTGTAGAGATGGAAGGAGCTAGTATAGCTCAAGTTTGTTATTTAAGTCATGTTCCTTTTCTAATACTTAGAAGTATTTCTGATGTTCCTAATAATGATAATGTAGTAACATATGAAGAATTCTTAGAAAGTAGTTGTAAAATAGTAGCTGAAGCTATGAATAATATCATAGAAGAATTAGGTATGGATATGAAAGAAGATTAATTCTTCTTTTTTAATATTTAAGTAACAATGCTATTTAATTACTTTAATTGGCTATAATAAATATAGGATTTATGGTATAATTATTAAGTCGAAGGGTGAGTCTATTATGAAAGATGAACTAATAAAAAGAATAAAGAAAATTGGTAGAAAAATGTTAGGGCGTGTAGAAGTAGTAAGAGGTAGTTATAAAGAAGAACACTTTTCTAAAGCTTTAAAAGATTTAACAGATTATAATA
>CANQZL010000056.1 GCA_947628325.1 uncultured Bacilli bacterium | reverse complement strand
TATGCTTTAAATTTTCTTAAAAATAAATTTAACAAATTTACAAAAAAACTATTGATTTTTATTAGCAAGTTTTTATGTATAAAAGTTTATAAAATAGAATTTTGTGATAAAATATTAATATATAGTGAGGTGGTTTTGTGTTGAATAGGTTCTTAGATAATTGTTTGAAAATATTTTATAATACATCTTTACTTTTTATTTTTATGTTTATAAATTTATTAATTTTAACTTCATTAGGATATATATTTGATATTACTATGACTTTTTTTCATTTGCCTTTAAGCATTGTAATCTCTATAGTTGAAGTTTTCTTTTTTGATAAAAATTTTAAAAATATAATTTGTAGTGTACTTGTTTTTTTTCTTGTATTTATTGTATCAATTTTATTATCGGGACATGTTTATGATATGTCTTATGATGGGAATGCTTATCATAAATTAGCTATTGGTCTTCTAAAGGATGGATATAATCCTTTATATGAAAATGTTGACCAGTTTGAAAAAAAATTAGAAAATGTTGGCAATGCAATTTGGGTAGAACATTATCCAAAAGCAACTTGGTTTTATGGAGCAAGTGTTTATAAATTAACAGGTAATATTGAAACTGCAAAATCTTATAATGTTTGGATTATTTTTGTTGTCTTTTTTATAATTGCTTATTTAATTAATAGAATGTTTAAAAATAAATTTTTTGCTATTATAATGGCAGGAGTGTGCTCTCTTTTTCCTATTTTTTGGGAGCAAGTATTTACATTTTATGTTGATGCTTTTATGGGATTTATACTTTTATTAACTATTTTATTTATGGCACTATTTATAAAAGATGATAAAAAGATTGATTGTAAAATGATACTTGGTTCTTTATTGATTATTCTTATTAATATAAAATTTACTGGGTTAATGTATGGAGGAATATTTTGCTTAGGATATTTTATTCCTTATTTTATAAAAAAATTAAAATTGAAAGAATTTAATAGTCTTTGTAATAATATATTAACTTTTTTAGTTATTGTTTTAATAGGAATTATAATTGTTGGAAGTAGTACTTATATAAAAAATACTTTTGATCATTTAAATCCTTTATATCCTTTAATGGGTAAAGATAAAGTTGACATTATGACTTCTCAACAGCCATTAGGTTTTAAAGATATGAAACCAATTGAGAAAAATTTTTATTCACTTTTTAGTAAATCAGAAAATAATTGGTGGGTACAAGTACCAACATTAAAAATACCTTTTACTTATAGTTCTGATGAAGTATCCCAATTAAATTATGATACTAGAGTAGGTGGATATGGAGTGCTATTTAGTGGAATATTTATATTATCTTTATTGGTATTATTAATACATTTTATAATTGAGATAATAAAAAAGAGATATAATGACTTATTATTTTTAGGAATACCTTTTTTATTAGTTTTTCTTATTATGTTTGTAGTAAGTGATTCATGGTGGGCGAGATATTCTCCTCAAATATATTTAATACCAATTATGGCAGTTTATAGTTTAATTAAGAACAAGAAAATTATAATTAAATTATTGTCTATAATTTTTCTAGTTTTATTAGGATTAAATTCTCTAATAACATTTAAACATGTTATTAGAGCATATATACCACCGAGTGGAAAAACACGTATGAACTTAAATGAATTTAGAAATAAAGAAATAAATATAGTTTTAGAAACTGAACATTTTTGTGGTGCTTTGTATAATTTAAAAGATTTTAATATTAAATATAATTATATGACTAAAATAGATGGTGATATAGATTATTTGTATATATCGGTAATAAATTATGAGGTGTAGATATGAAATATTTAAAATTATGTAGAATTAAACATTATTTAAAAAACTTTTTAGTTTTTTTACCTCTTGTTTTTTCAGGAATGTTGTTTAAATTAGATTATTTTTTAGAAGTTTGTATGGCCTTTTTAGCTTTATCTTTTACAGCCAGTATTGTTTATATAATAAACGATATAAAAGATATTGAAAAAGATAGAGTTCATCCAGTAAAGAAAAAAAGACCATTAGCTAGTGGAGAAGTAAGTATAAAACAAGCTATTATAGTAATTATTATATTAATACTTTTAATATTAGCTTTATTGTTTTTTACTAACTCTTTATTTAAGTATGCAAACTTGGTTTTACTATTATATATAATTATGAATATAGGATATAGTTGTGGTTTAAAGAATATTCCTTTAATAGATATAACTATTTTATCTTTTGGTTTTGTTTTAAGAGTTATTTATGGGGGACTTATAATTGATGTAGATATATCAAGTTGGCTATTTTTAACAGTTTTGGCAGTGTCTTTTTATATGGCTTTAGGTAAAAGAAGAAATGAATTGTTAAAAGTAAAGAGTGGGAAAACAAGAGAAGTTTTAAAATATTATAATAAAGACTTTTTAGATAAAAATATGTATATGTTTTTAACTTTAGCTATAGTTTTTTATTCACTTTGGTCAACAATAGCTATTACATCTTCTTTACTAAAATATTCTGTAATTTTTGTTATATTAATACTTATGAAATATAGTATGAATGTTGAAGAAGGAGGGTATGGTGATCCAGTAGATGTAATTTTAAGAGATAAAATATTAATTTTATTAGCTGTATTATATGTTGGTTTTACTTTATTAGCTTTATATATTTAGGAGGTTTTGATGAAAAGAGATAATTATATTGATTTTATTAGGGGAATAGCTGCTGTATGGATTGTGTTAATTCATACGTGTTTTTGGAGTGGTGGTTCTTATGTTCCAGTATGGTGTAGATCTCTTACTTTAATAATTGATGTTCCATTATTTGTTTTTATATCAGGAATGAGTTTTAATTATGGAAATTCAGTAACAAAGATGTTGAAAAATATTTTTAATATTTGGATAAAAAATATATATTTTGTAGGAATTTATTTTGCATTTATATTTTTGTTTGAAAGAGAAACTTTTTCAATATTTAATATGATTAAGGCAATATTTTTTAAATATGAAACAAAGGATTTATTAAAAGTTGTACCAGGCTCTTTTTGGTTTATTTTTATGTTTTTTATAGTATCTTTGTTATCTAGTATAATTATTTGTATTTATAGAAAATATAATAATGATTTAAAAAATTTTAAATATATATTATTAATATCTTTCTTATTTTATGGAATATCTTTAAATAACAGCAATTTTATTTTTTTAAGTAGTTGTATATTGATGTATATGTTTATATTCTTATTAGGATATTATTTGTATAACTATAAGTATACGTGTAAAGGATTTGTTTGGATATTTACATTAAATATTATTTTATTATTTGCATTATTTAAATTTACGGGGATTGGTTTTTCATATATGCAAAGTGAAAAAACTTCTTATCAGCTAAATTACTTATGTTATTCCTTAATATCAATTAATATTGTAACTTTTTTGAAAGATAGACTGCGAGTAAATAATAATATTTTTGTTATGTTTGGGAAAAGTGCTTTATTATTTTATTTTTGTCAGGGAATAGGTGGATCAATAATTTTTTATGTACTACCTTATTTAGATAGTTTTCCAAAAGTAATAAAATTAATGATTGCATTTGGGATTAATTTATTGATTACTCTTATCCTTGTATTAATTATGAAATTAATAATATATTATGTTTCTAAGATATTAAAAAAGATAAAACTTGATGGTGTATTAGTAGAAAAAAAACTTAACAATTAATGTGTTAAGTTTTTTTAAATATAAAAAGTTAATAATATATGAAATATATGTGAAGATAATAAAATAGTATTGAAATAATATTATGTTAGAGATATAATGAGATAGTTCGAGTACGAACTAAAGAGGTAATAATATGAAGGATGAATTATTAGCTTTAAAATTAAGAAATATTAATTTAAATTTATTCAGAGTTTTTGCTGCTAGGTATAAAAAATTAAACCTAGATATAACTCCTATACAAGGTAGAATAATAATGTTTATATATGAAAGCAAAAAAGATATTTGTCAAAGGGATATTGAACATTCTATTTATTGTAAAAAATCTACTATATCGGTAATTTTAAAGACTATGGAAAAAAATAATTTGATAACTAGAGTAGGATCAATGACAGATTCCAGATGTAATATTATAAAATTAACTAAGTCTTCATTAGATATTGCTAAAATACTTCAAGAAGATATGAAAAAAATTAATAAAATATTAGGTGAAAATATTACTAAAGATGAATATATTATATTTAGTGATGTTTTAAAAAAAATTAATGATAATTTAGAAAGGATATAATATGGGAAAGTTATTTAAAAATTTTAATAAAAAAGAAATTTGTATAGTTATAGTATGTGTAGCTATGATTGTTTTTCAAGTATGGTTAGATTTAAAATTACCTGATTATATGAGTGCTATTACTAGACTTATTCAAACAGAAGGAAGTGCAATGAAAGATATATTAGAACAAGGATTTTATATGCTTTTATGTGCCTTAGGTAGTTTAGCTTCAGCTATTGGTGTAGGCTATTTGGCTTCGTTATTATCAGCAAGTTTTTCTAGGACATTAAGAAAGAAGATATTTAATAAAGTTGAAGATTTTGGAATGGCTGAGATAAAAAAGTTTTCTACTAGTAGTTTAATAACAAGAACTACAAATGATGTTACGCAAATAGAAATGCTTATTAGTATGGGTCTTCAAATGATGATTAAGGCTCCTATAATGGCAGTTTGGGCTGTAATGAAGATTATTAATAAAAGTATTGAATGGAGTATGCTTACAGGAGCAGGTGTTGTTATCTTACTAGTAACAGTAGGTACTTTAATGGTTATTGTATTACCAAGATTTGAAAGGGTTCAAAAACTAATTGATAGAATAAATGGAGTAACTAGAGAAAATTTAACTGGTATTAGGGTAATAAGAGCATTTAATGCTGAAAAGTATCAAAGTGAAAGATTTGAAGAAGTTAATGAAAATTTAACAAATACTCAATTATTTAATCAAAGATGTTTTTCTGTTATGAATCCTATAATGAATTTTGTTATGCATTTTTTAACTTTAGGTATTTATTTTATAGGTGCTATGTTAATCGTTAAAGCAGGTATGGTGCAAAAAATAAATTTATTTAGTAATATGGTAGTATTTTCTAGTTATGGGATGCAAGTTATTATGTCATTTTTAATGTTGGCAATGATTTTCATGATGTGGCCAAGAGCTCAAGTATCTGCTCGTCGTATAAATGAAGTATTAGAAGAAAAAATAGATATAAAAGATGGTAATTTTGATGGCAAAACTAAAGAAGAGGGAACAGTTGTTTTTAAAAATGTATCATTTAAATATCCAGATGCTGATGAATATTTACTTAAAGATATTTCTTTCGAGGTAAAGAAAGGAGAGACAATTGCATTTATTGGATCAACTGGTTCAGGTAAATCAACATTGATAAATTTAGTACCAAGATTTTATGATGTAACTGATGGTGAAATATTAGTAGATGGAATAAATGTTAAAGAATATAAACAGGAAGCATTACATAATAAAATAGGATATGTTCCTCAAAAAGCCGTTATGTTTACTGGTAGCGTTAAAGAAAATGTAAGTTATGGGGATAATGGTAAGAAAAAACCTTCGTTAGAACAAGTGAAAAAAGCTATTGACGTTGCCCAAGGAACTGATTTTGTTATGAAAATGGAAGATAGTTATGATTCTCATATTGCAAGAGGAGGAACAAATATATCTGGTGGTCAAAAGCAAAGGTTAGCTATAGCAAGAGCAATTGCTAGAAATCCCGAAATTTATATTTTTGATGATTCTTTTTCAGCCTTGGATTATAAGACAGATGCCCTATTAAGAAAAGAATTAAAAAAATATACTAAAGATGCTACAA
This sequence comes from uncultured Bacilli bacterium, assembly GCA_947628325.1. Classification (GTDB taxonomy): domain Bacteria; phylum Bacillota_I; class Bacilli_A; order RF39; family UBA660; genus Coprovivens. The sequence continues at coordinate 3,271 of CANQZL010000056.1, read as the reverse complement.
ATTTAATTGTTGCTCAAAGAATAGGGACAATTATGCATGCTGATAAAATAGTTGTTTTAGATAAAGGAGAATGTGTAGGAATTGGTACACATAAAGAACTTTTAAAAAGTTGTGATGTTTATAAGGAAATTGCTTTATCACAACTTTCAAAGGAGGAGTTAGAAAATGCCTAGACCAAGAGGACCAATGAATAGGGTTAATGAAAAATCTAAAGACTTTTTAGGAACGATGAAAAGACTAATAAAGAATTTAGATAAATGGCGTTATTTATTAGTTGTTGCTTTGTTATTAGCACTTGCAAGTTCAATTTTAGCAATTATAGCTCCAAATAAATTGTCTGATTTTGCTGATATTATTGGAGATGGCTTAGTACCTAATACTGAAAAATTGCAGGAAGTTTCAGAACAAATTATGACTAATTTTTATAAGAATTTACCATCTATTCCAAATATTACAGATAATGAATTACAAAGTAGTGATATAAATATTTCTAAATTTAAAGACGTGATTGAAAGTGGTTATCTAGAAGAACATTTAAGTGAAATAACTATTGACAATGTAAAAATAAGCGCTGATGATCAAGTTGCTTTCTTGAAAATAATGAGTACAATGAATGAAGAAGTGGAAACTGAAGATTTACTTGTTAAAATGGATGAATTACCTAAATCAATTTATTCTTTAATAGAACCTCAAATGGATATGAAAGCTGTTAAAAGTATTGCTTTATTATTAGCTATTATGTTTACAGTTAGTTCTTTATTTAGTTATATAGAACATTATGCAATGGCCACTATTTCAAATAAATTTGCCAAAAGATTAAGAACGGGAATTAGTGATAAAATAAATAAATTACCTTTAAAATTTTTTGATCAACATGAAACTGGAGATATCTTATCAATTGTTACTAATGATGTAGATATGATTGGTATGAATATGAATCAAAGTTTGGGCTTATTAGTTGGAAGTTTAACTTTATTTCTAGGTTCTATTGTAATGATGTTTATTACTAATTGGATAATGGCAACAACTGCAATTTTAGCTAGTTTAATTGGCTTTGGTTTAATGTTTGTACTTCTTGGTAAATCTCAAAAATATTTTAATCAAAGACAAGTTGAGTTAGGAAATTTAAATGGATATATTGAAGAAATGTATTCTGGTCATAATGTTGTCAAATCTTATAATGGAGTTAAAGAAGCTGTAGGAGAGTTTAATGAATTAAGTAATAAACTATATGTATGTAATAGAAAAAGCCAATTCCTTTCTGGTATAATGCAACCTTTAATGCTGTTTGTTGGAAATTTAAGCTATGTTTCAGTTTGTATTGTTGGAGCATTACTTACTATGAATGGTAATATATCTTTTGGGGTTATTGTTGCTTTTATGATTTATGTTCGATTATTTACTAACCCTTTATCACAAATAGCTCAAGCTATGACAACTTTACAATCAACAGCAGCTGCTTCTGAAAGAGTATTTGCCTTTTTAGATGAAAAAGAAATGTCTCTAGAAAATGATAAGAAAAAACATTTAGATAAGTCTAAAGTAAAAGGTGAGATAGAATTTAAAAATGTTAAATTTGGTTACGATGCTGGTCGTACTATAATTAAAAATTTTAGTGCTAAGGCTTTACCTGGACAAAAAATTGCAATTGTAGGTCCTACGGGAGCTGGTAAAACAACAATGGTTAATTTGTTAATGAAGTTTTATGAAATCAATGACGGAGATATTTTAATTGATGGTGTTTCTACGAAAGATTTAACTAGAGAAAATATTCATGATTTATTTGTAATGGTATTACAAGATACGTGGTTATTTGATGGAACGATAGAAGAAAATATTAAATTTAATAAAAAAGATGTTACTAAAGAAGAAATATGGCAAGCTTGTCATACAGTGGGGATCGATCATTTTATTAAAACATTACCTGGTGGATTGGATTCAACTATTGGAGATGAAACATCAGTAAGTCAAGGTCAAAAACAATTACTTACTATTGCAAGAGGTATGATAGAAGATGCACCATTCCTAATTTTAGATGAAGCTACAAGTAATGTTGATACTAGAACTGAAGAGTTAGTTCAAAAAGCAATGGATAAATTAACAGAAGGTCGTACATCATTTATTATTGCTCATAGACTATCAACGATAAAGAATGCTGACTTAATATTAGTAATGAATGAAGGAAATATAATAGAACAAGGAACTCATGAAGAATTAATGTCGCAAAAAGGTTTTTATCAAAAATTATATGATAGTCAATTTGAAAAAATTTCTTAGTACTTTAAGAAGAAAGTTTAATACTTTCTTTTTTTGTTGAATGTGATATAATTATTAAATAATAGGATAGTTGGGTAAAGGAATAATTTTTCCTTATTTAGGATGTGATACTATGTTAGAAAATAAAAAAATAAAATTAAAAGTAGGAGACAATGTAGTTGTTTTAAGTAGTCAACTTAATGGAACAATCAAGGATATTATTTCGTCTGGTGCTAATGGAGATAGTGTTTTTTTAGTAAATGTTGATGGTAAAGATAAAGCATATCTTGAGTCTAATTTGCAATTGGTTAAAAACTATAATTTAAAAGTGGATTTTAATATTGATGATGTAGCAATAGATTTTGAAATTGAAGATCGTTTAGATGAAATTATTAAAAAATTAAATTTAGTTACAAGTGATGAAGATAGTGAACAATTACGTAATGCTTGTAAATTACAAGCATACCTTGCAACAAAAGATGACAACGAAGAAATAAATATTAATATAGGTAGTAGTGTTACGAAGAGTGAATTATATCATGGATTATATGAAAGCGATTGCGATAGTATTGTTAATTCTTATATGTTTAGTGAAATTTTAAAAAAAGTAGGAATGGATGTTTTAAATGTTGCTTTGAAAAATGAAAATGGCAATTTTTATGTAGCTAATTTGGTTTTAATAGGTGATGAATATTATTATTTTGATGTTACTTTAGAAAGTGTTGTTTTTAAAGAAAATGGAGCTAATATGGAAAACTTTGTTTTAAGTTGTGGAGCTTTAGGTAGTGATAGTTATGAGCAATTTTTTAAACCATTATGTCTTCTAGATTTTAATAATAATTTAAGTGATAATAGTTTGCCTTCAAATATTGCTGTAAGTGATATAGATATTGATATAGTAAATAAATTATTGATTATAGATAAAGCTTATTAATAAGCTTTTTTGGTACTATAAAAGTGTAATAATTAATTACAGAAATGTAGTTGAATATTACACTTCTTTTTATTATGATTG
>CANQZL010000055.1 GCA_947628325.1 uncultured Bacilli bacterium | reverse complement strand
ATAAATTTATAATTTTGCGATTTTTCTCAAAATCTTTTTTTCATGCTTATTTAGTCATTATTTTTTTTCAACCTTTCTCCTTATATAATTATTGATTTTTAAAAGGAAATAAGATATCTTTGTCAACTAAAGAAGCATCAAAACGATAATGAGCTGTAACTTCTTCTGTACCTAGATAATCTTGTTCTCTTTCTAATTGACCATTATTATGAATAATATAAGTTATTCCTTTTATATTTCTTCGATCAGAAACTATTCCAATATGTTTATTTTCAAAGATAACAATGTCACCAGGTTGCCATTTTTCAATTTCCTTATAGTCATTTGTTAAAGTAATAGCATATTTAGAAAAAAAGATATTCAAATTATTAACTCTTCTAAAATCAATATTTTTATCTCTATTTATTACTTCAGGATAATCTTCAGGATGTAATTTAATATCATTATCGACCATGTCTCTTAATGAATAACCAGCATGTTTAAAAGCACGCCATATTACGTCAGTACATACTCCTTCATTATCAGGAGGATATGAATTATCATAATATTTACTAACATACTTAGGCTTATTTAAAGCATCTTTTCTAGCTCCAAGAAGAAAATCTGAATAGTCATCTATTTTATCATTATCATAATCAACACTACTATAAATTGTTTTAATATTAAATTTTTTAGCACTATAATATTCTTTTCTTATTAAACCAAAAGAACTCATAAAACCTAAGATAGTTAAGCAAAAAATAATAATTCCTAATAATAGAAAAAATGGTTTTATAATATGATTTTTAATATTTATTTTTAATTCTTTCAATATTTCACCAGCTAATCTAATTATAATTATACAAAATAAAAAGTACTTTGTAAGTACCTTTTAATATTTTTTATTAATTACTTATTATTTCTTTCTAATATGATGAATTTATATACAAAAGCTATTATTATAAAACCGGTTACTTCTAAGACTAGCACTGGTGGAAAATATTTAAGCCAAGGATATAAAGCTGTTACATTATCAGGTATCTTAGTAGAAAAGATATAATTCATATCAAATTTTACATTAAAGGGATACATGATAAGAATTAAAGCATTAACTAAGAAAAATGTTTTAACTAAATCTTTAAATTTAACTTCATAACCTAAAGCATAATAAGAAAATAAACTAGCACTTATAAATACATGATGGGAAATAACATATTGCCAAAAGTTAAAATTATCTATAGTTGATACTAAGTTAGGCCATAATATAGCAGGAATTGGACCTAGAAAAGATAATAAGATAGTAATCTTTAAAATATTATCTTTGTTAAATAAAAGAGCAAAAATAAACATATAATTAGCAATAAAACATAAATGCAATGGTAAGTGTTCTTTATAATCAAAAGAACCAAAATATAAATTACCAAATGTATAAATTAACATATTAAGTAATAATATTATCGCAATTATTTTTAAAATCCTTCTGGACTTTTTTTCAGGTATTTTAGCAATTTTATTTCTATTTAGATAAATAATAACTAAAGCAATTATAACAGCTCCTATAAATATATTATGTATTAAACCAAATTGTTTAAAAAGAAATTTTGGATGTTCGTTAACAAAAAATTCTCTTAACATATAATTACTTCCTTTTTATTAACTACTTAAATTATTTTTTTACTTATTTATTCTTTATTAGTTTTAAATTGAACAATTATTCCAACTATTGCTATTATTAAAGTTACAATTAGTAAAACAGTCTTAGGAACACTAACTAGTAAAGGTACTTCATAATACATTAAAGCTTCTCCTATAAAAGATGTACATATAATGAAGACTGGTTTAATGAATAGTAAAGATAATCCTCCACATAATAAAGCAGCTATTATTTTTACAGCAACATGTAGATCAGGCAAATGAAGTTGTAAGGTTGTATAAGTAAAACAACAAACAGCTATTAAAATAGCAACTTTTTCAAGTTTAAATCCTAAAGGACTTAAGACTATTCCAGCTATAAGTTGTAAGACTATTACAAGCCATGCTTCATCTATATAACGTGTAGCAATATTTCCAGCAATATAAGCTCCTAAAATAAAGAATGGTACAGCAGCTAATAGTTTTTGTAATTTAAAGCCAGCAAAACATAAAGCTACTCCAGCAATTATAAGAGCAATTGTATAAATTTTTTCTATTTCCATAATACATCATCCTTCTTTTTTTTAATTATTAATTTATATAATTCAAAGACAATAATTATAATTAAAGATAGTAATAGTAAATTTAAAATTGTTGTAAATGACAATGGTTTAACTTTTAAGAACATTGCCGTAATTGGTACTTCCGCCATTATTACTTGAAGTAAAATAGAACCGACGACAGTAATTATTATTAATGGGTTATCAAGTAAGGATTCCTTAAAGACAGTTCTTTTTTCACTTCGACAATTTAAGACATTGATATTTTGAATGAAGACCATTAGCATCATTATGATAGCTCTAGATATTACAATATCGACGTTACTATCCATTAAGTATTTCCAAACAAGAAAGACTACTGCACTTATTGTAATGCCCAAGATGGAGACTTCAATCATTAAGTCTTTAGAAAATAACGATTCTTTGGTATCTCGTGGTTTTTCTTTCATTACTGATTTTTCGGTTTTTTCAAAAGATAAAGCTATGTCTTGTAAACCATCAGTAACTATATTTAACCACAATAATTGAATGGCGACAAGAGGAATATCATAACCAAATCCTATTGATAGAAGGAAGAAACATACTTCAGCAAAACCACAACTTAGTAAAAATAAAATTATTTTTCTTATATTACTATATGCTGTACGTCCTTCTTTTATTCCTTCAACAATTGTTGTGAAATTATCATCAGCTATAATCATGGAAGCTGTTTCTTTAGCAACATCAGTTCCACTACCCATTGCGATACCTATATTAGCTGATTTTATAGCCGGAGCATCATTTACTCCATCACCTGTAACAGCAACAAATTCACCTTGTCTTTTAAAAGAATTAACAATTTCTAATTTATCCATTGGTGTGACTCTGGAGAAAACACGAATTTTTTTAACAAACTCATCAAAGGCTTCCTCACCTTGTTCAAGATATTTTTCAACATCTTTGCCCGTTGCAACTTCTTCAGAATTTTTGCAAAGACCTAAGTCTTTAGCAATCGCATAAGCTGTTAAAGGATGATCTCCTGTTATCATAACAACTTTTATACCCGCTTCTTTGCATTCAACTAAAGAATGTTTTACTTCTTCCCTAATAGGATCGATAAAAGCAACCATTCCAGCAAAATCTAGTTTCTTAATATCTTCTTTAGTTGTTCCTTTTACTTTACCATCAGCTAAAGCAATAACACGATATCCTTTGCCAGTCAATTGCTCATTTTGTTCATAATATTTTCTACTATCTTTAGAAAATGCCATAACTTTTTCTAAAGAACCTTTAACTGTACAATAAATTTCATTATTTTTTTTGTAAAAGACAGCTGAATATTGATTTTCTGATTCATAAGGGATTATCTCTAATATTTCAATATTTTCTAAATCCTTTTCTACTTTCATTTTTTTAGCTAAACTTAGAAAAGCTATGTCGATAGAATCACCAAATGATACCCATTCACCATCTTTTTTCTCAAGATGAGCCTCATTATTTATAGCTCCTAATAAAGCTATGTCATAAGCTTTTTTTAAATCAGCTCCTTTAGTAGCTTTAACTACTCCATTATCATTATAACCTGTACCAGTTATTGTAAAGACATCACCATTTTCAGTAACTATTTCTTTGGCTGTTTGTTCATTTACCGTAAGAGTTCCCGTTTTATCAGAAGCTATAACAGTACAGCTCCCTAATGATTCTACAGCATTTAATTTTTTTACTATAACATTTTTCTTAGCCATTCTTTTTGAAGCTATAGTAAGAGCCATTGTTAATGCTAATGGTAATCCTTCTGGCATAGCTGAAACCGACAATGCTATAACACATAAAAATATTTCATTTATCTGGTAGCCTTTAACTATTAAAACAATAGTAGTTATTATAGCGACAATAATAATGATAATACTAATTTGTTTAGAAAATTTTTCAGTTCTAATAGTAAGAGGTGATTTTTCTTCTTTCGTATTTGTTACTTTATCAGCAATACGACCTATTTCAGTATTAACAGAAGTTCCAACAACTATTGCTTTAGCACGTCCTGTTATTACAGAAGTACCTGCATATATCATATTTTTTCTTTCAGCAAGAGGAGTATCATTAAGTAATGTTTCATTAGTCTTAACGACTCCTATGCTCTCTCCAGTTAAAGCTGATTCATCAACTTGAAAGTTATGACACTCAATAATTCTAGCATCAGCACTTATCTTATCTCCACTTTCAAGTAAAATAATGTCTCCGACAACAATTAAAGATGAATCAATTTCTCTTTCTTTACCATTTCTAATTACTCTTGATGTAACTTTTATCATATTTATTAAACTTTCGGCATCTTTTCTAGCTCGCCATTCTTCAACAGTACCCATTGTTACATCTACTAAAATAATAAATATTAAAGCTATGGCATCAATTACTTCATTTGCGACAAAAGACAAGATTACTGTTACAACTAAAATTAACTCAATAGGATTTTCAAACTGCGATAAAAATAATTTTAAGATACTTTCTTTCTTAGCTTTAGGTAATTCATTTTTACCATATTTTTCTAAAAAATCTGAAGCTTTCTTTTCACTAAGACCATCTTTACTACTATGAAAGTTATCTAATACTTCATCTATCGAATTACTATAATAGTTCATCTTATCACCTCAAAAAAAGATTTATTGCATACACAAATAAATCTTTTATTAACATCTTTTATGTATGCTTATTATCTTTATTATCTAAAAATATTTTAGCATATTATTTTTAAGATGTAAATTTTAATAATTTTTTTATATTATATACTACGTTTTATCGTTTGTTCATAACTCATATTTTTATAAAAGTTTTCTATAAAATCAATAAATTCTGGTGATGTATCTTCTTTTAAACGCTCTATATATTCCTGACCACCGGTCATTTTACTTAAAGCGATGTAATCCGCTAACATTTCTTCGAAAGCTTTTTTATAGTCTCTTATAAAATATATACCATTATGGCAACTTGAAGGAATTCTAATCCCTTTACGTTCAAGAAGATCTCCTAATTTTCCTTGATAAAAAGCATCAATGAAGTTTTCGTATAATAAAAACATACTATTATTTTTTTCAAATAACATATCGGAGAAATATTTTTTTTCAGTTTCTATTCTATTTTTTACATATAAGTCAATTATTTCTTCTTTGCTCTTTGTAGTGTCTATATTATTATAAGCATCAACCAATGCGTGTAATAATTCATAAGGTTCAACTCCAGTATTAAGCATATCATTTAATAATCCTAGTATAATTTTATCAGTTCCGAAAAATTGCTGGAATTCCTCTTTTATTTCTCTAATGTATGAATCCATGCCGCCTTTTTTTAAAGCAATAAACTTTGAAAACTCTTCATCGTAATAGTCACTATTTTTCTTAAGTATTTCTTTAGCTAAAGATATTATTTTTTCAAATTCTAAATTACTTTCTCTTAGATCTCTTTCAATATCAGATTTATCATCTAGAAAATTTTCGGCTTCTTTTGGCATTTTTGAAGATTCACAAAAGAAATGTATTAAATGACCACATTCATGATTTAAAACATAAGTATCATTTAAATTATCTAGAGATATATAAGTTTTTCTATTAAATAAGGGTGGTGAAAAGCAAGAACCTTTCTTTACGTCATAGATAAAGCAAAAATTTGGATACCTTTTTTTCATTTCGATAATAATATTTAAATCTCTAACAGCTATCTCACTATTAATTTGATATGATTGTTTAAAAGAATAAATAACAAAATCAAGAACTTCTTTACTACTTGTTCCATCATTATAAATATTATAAAAATCATTTATTAAAGTTGTTATCTCTTCGTCATTAATATCTATATTTCCTTTATGATAAATATAATCAGAAATTTCATCTTTTTTTAAGTCTATTTCATTAGTATAATCATTTCTTACTATAAAACCATACTTATAAAACATTATAGAAAATTCGGGAGGACGTACTTTAAATTCTCTGTCTAATGCTTGAATTATCAAATCTACATAATGCGATTTTTCATTTGATTTTTCATCCTTACAATATTGCAATAGTAATTCTAAAATGGTAACTCCTTTACTTGTTTTAGCTTTAAATATTTCAGCAGGAATTCTCAAAATAAGGCTTTGAAATTCTCCTGCAGAACTTAAATCATAATTATATTTTCCATTATCAATGCTTAATCCATTATTTATTCCATCTGTACTTTTAATGTCATTCCAAGCTTTTAAACATTCTTCAATAAATTCTACATCAATATTATTATAATAACCTCTTATTACATTAAAGTTACCATAAAAGGATGTTATATAATGATGTATAATACTCTCTTCTTGATTATCATGTTGTATTTTCATACTTAAAAATTTTGAAGAAGCAAATTCTATTAAATCAAAACGATTTCTTTTTGCCAAAATATCTTTTATCTTTTCTAATTCATCTGGATTAAAAAATTCATCAAATAAATATATTTTAAATTTAACATTATTATCAATAAGATGTTCTAATATTGTTTTACCATTTATTTCTTTTAATAAATTATCATTTATATAGTCGCTTTTAGTATATCCATCTAAGCCTGTATCTAACCCTATAATATCTGGAGCTATCTTGTTTTCCATTAAAACATCAAAAACAGTTTTACCTTCAGCTAATTCTTGATTATATAATGTAAAATCACAAAATGCTAAATACTTAAAAAACTTCTTTTCATAAAGTATTTTAGCTAATTCTAATTTTGTTATTGGAATATATTGACTACTTGAATTCTTTAATATCCCATTTTCTATTGCAAAATCTATTACTCTTTGACCATTAGGTAAAGTATCAAATAACATTTCTTCTGTTAAAGTTATGAAATAAAAATTCTTTGAATACTCTATCCATGGCAAATAAATATCAGGATTATTTCGATCTTCTTGTTTGGCTAAGATATTTGTATTTTTGGTACGTAAAATATAATCATATAAATTATAATATCCATCTGTTTTTCGAGAATAAACTTCTATACTTAATCCTTCTAAATCGAAAGCACTTAATTTATCAATAGCTTCTGTGGGTTTATGACAACTTATTAAATATTTTTCTAATTCCTTTTTATCATTTTTCTTCTTTATTGCTTGTAATTTCCTATCTAAAAAATAAACTTTTATACTTTGTAAATTATTCATTCTTATCCCCCATAACAATTACTTTATACTCTTCTAAATCTTCTAATTTTTTCTTATTATTTAAAGCTTTAGCTAAAAGTTCATTTTTTACTTTAAAACTTTTTATCTCATCCCAATTTTCTGGTAACTTATATACCCTAGTATACCTTTCTTCTAAAATTACATAAAAATTAATATCTGTATTCATCTTATCACCTCAAAAAAAGATTTATTGCATACACAAATAAATCTTTTATCAACATCTTTTATGTATGCTTATTATCTAAGAATATTTTAGCATATCATTTTTAAGATGTAAATTTTAATATAATATTTTAATTAATTCTATACCTAAACCTACTAAGATGCCAATAATATATAAAATTGCTAAAATAGTTATATTTTCTTTAATATTTTTATTTGATTTAAATAAGACTAATATTGCCATACCACTATTTGTTAATAAACCACTTATTAAAGAACCAAAACTAATAGAACCACTTAAATATAATTCGCTTATCATAATACTAGATCCACAACTAGGTATTAAACCTATTAAACTAGTAATTAAAGGAGAATATAAAGTGTCTTTAAGTAATAATCTTGATAAATATTTATCTCCTAAATAATTAAATATAACATTAATTATAAAAGTAATAATTACTAAATATATTAAAGTTTTTAAAGTATGAATAATACTTGCCATAATTAAATTATGACTATGATTACAACCACAATTTTCATCATCACAAATATCATAACTAACATGTTCATTCTTCGTCTTTTTTCTTAAGACAAAATCAATTAAATAACCAAAAATAAAACCAGTAATAAATTTTATGGCAAGTATTAAAAGAATTACTTTTAATGGAGCCTTATTAGATAACATAATAGGTAACATTTCATCACTTGTTGATAAATATATACCTATTAAAGTTCCTAGAGAAATAATTCTTGTTATATAAAGATTAGTTGCGACAACACCAAATCCACATTGGGGAATTAGACCTAATAAACTACCTAGAATAGGAGAATATTTACCAGATTTACTAATTATCTTCTTAGTCTTATTATTTAACTTATGTTCAAAATATTCAATAATTAAAAAGGCAATAAATAAAAATGGTAATATTTTTAAACTATCTATTAAAGTATCTAAAATAATATCTTTCATATACTAATCCCCTTTCTAACAGATTTAATTTTATATTAGATATTACTAATAGTCAAGCAAAGAAAATAACTAGATATTTTAATCTATCTAGTTATTATTTATCATATTTTTTCTTTCCGTAATAAGTTTTTCTAAAGAGACGATGTCAAAATTAACTAAATAACTTTTATCTATTACTTTATACTTATTATATTCATTTTTAAATAAATCTAAAATATAATCAAGTTCTTTTATCGAATTAGATTCTCTTACTCTCTTATTAATAATATCTGTAAGTAAACAAATATCAAACTTTTTAGCTTCATCACTTTCTGAATTATAATAAGCAGTATAATTATTTTCAATCTTAGTTAATATCTTATTAAGTAAATTCATATCATAGCCTTTTTTATATTTATCTATTAATTCTTTAATTTTAGATAACTCATTATTAGCTATTTTCTCTTTATCAATAGCAATTATTGGTAAACCATTTTTGTTTCTTTTACTTTTAAATTCTAAACTAGCTCTTTCTATTTTTTCCAAATAATTATTATCATCTAATTTATTAAAGTCTACTAATATAAAGTCTGGTTCAATATTAGGAATATTTCCATTATTATAATTAGTTCTTAGTGCATATCTGTTAATAACTATGGTATTATTAAGATCTCTTGTATTATCAATTAATTGACGTGGTGTAACATATTTATTAATTAAACTATTATAATTATCT
>CANQZL010000054.1 GCA_947628325.1 uncultured Bacilli bacterium | reverse complement strand
GATGAAATGTTAGTCTGTGAAGTTAAAGGAGATTTATATCGTAGTGTAGAACCTCCACAATCTGAAGCTTCTGTTAATGGACCCAAAGATGCTTTTAATGAAAATATAATTGTTAATTTAGGTTTAATTAAAAGACGTATTAAAACTCCTGATTTAATCAATGAAGATTTTAATTTAGGAAGAAAGACTAATACTAAAATATCTTTATTATATATTAAAGATATTGCTAAAGATAAGTTTGTTAAAAAAGTAAGAGAACGTTTAAATGATATAGATATAGATGGTATCATTGATATTGAAGTCTTAAATACAATAATTAGTAAGAATCATGCTCTTCCAACCATTTTAAAAACCGAAAGACCTGATCGTGTTAGTAGTGCTCTTTTAGAAGGAAAAGTAGTTTTAATAGCTGATAATTCTCCCTATGCTTTAATTATGCCTGCTTTCTTTGCAGATTTTGTAAATCCTGAAGGTGATAAATACGTCAAAGCTATTAATGTTAATTTTTTAAAAATCGTAAGATTTCTATGTGCTATAATTACCATTACTTTACCAGCCCTCTACATATCGATAATAAATTATAATTCTGAATCAGTTCCTCTTAACTTACTCCTCTCTTTTCAATCAGCTCGTAATGGTGTACCTTTTCCCTCAGCATTTGAAGCAATATTTATGATTCTTCTATGTACTATATTAAGAGAAAGTGACATAAGATTCCCTTCTAATTATGGAAGTTCTATTTCTATATTAGGAGCTTTAATTCTTGGAGAAGCTGCTGTTGCCGCAAATATTGCTAGTCCTATTATGATTATTATTATCGGAATAACTTTTATTACTAGTTTAATCTTTAATAGTGGTGATATTATTGATGGTTTAAGATACTATAGACTTCTTTTATTATTTTTTGCTACTATTCTTGGTCTTTATGGTCTAGTATTAGGATTATTCTTAGTAATATTACATATATGTAGTATTACAACCTTTGATGAACCATATCTTTACCCTATTACACCTTTAGACAAAACATATTTATTTAAAACTATCTTAAAAAGAAATAAAGATAATAAAAGAAGTAAAATTTTATCAAATAATCTTCATAAAACGAATATAGATAAGGTGAAATAATGAAAAAAATAATCTTACTTATAACTTGTTTATTTTTACTAACAGGTTGTTTTGACTATCAAGAATTAAGTGATATGAGTATTATTGATGGTATTGGTTTTGACTATAAAGATGGAGAATACCAAGTCATCTTAGAAACTATTAAAAGTACAACATCTGGTGAATCTAATACTACATCAACAAATGTTGTAACAGCCAAAGACAAAGTACTAGCTAATGCCTTAAACAAAGCAGTTAATAATGCTGGTAAAAAAGTATCACTAAAACATGTTAAATTATTATTACTAAGTAAAAGTGTTTCATTAAAAGGTATTGATGAAATAATTGATTATATTATAAGAGATGTTAATATTAGTACTAATTTATATACCATAGTATGTGATAATCCCCAAGAAGTATTTGATACTAAAATAGAAGATGATAGTATATCTAACTTAATAGTAGATACTATTACTTATAATGTTGATGCTAAATCTTTAGATAATATAGACATTATAGCTAGTAATATAATTAATGATAAAATAGACATTGCTTTACCCTTTATTCATATAAAAGATAAAAATATAGTTGTTGATAAAATTGCTTACTTCAATGGTGGTAAATACGTCGATAAAATAGATAGTAAAATATATAACTTTTTATTACTTGATAGTAATAATATAGACTTTGATTATGATGATACCGTCTTAAATATCTTTGCCAAAGATATTAAATATGATATTGAAAAAAATCAAATAACTATTAATATCTCAGGTTCAGCTAAAGTAAAAGAAGTTAATAAAAAATATAACTTAAAAGAATTAAAAACTTATGAAGAAATTGAAAAAGAAATAAACAAAACTATTGAACAAGAAACATATGACTTTCTAAAAGAAACTTTATCTAATAAATCTGATTTAATAGGACTGAGAAATAAATATTATAAAAAGTTTCGTAAAGATCGTGAAAACATTAATTATGTAGTTAAAGCAAATATAAAAATAAATCGTAACGGAGCAATATACGAGGTGTTATATGATTAATAAAAGACAATATATTATTTTAAGCTTTTTCTTAACAAGAGTTTTATTTATAGGAGGAGGTTTTAGTTTACTAATCGATATTAGTAAAAATAATTTTCTCTTTGTATGCTTACTAGGTACTTTACTAGGTTATTTCTTATTATATTTAATTTATAAAAAAGGAAGTATAAATAAATTATTATGTATTTTAATAAGTATTAGTATTTTATTATTAAATTTCTTAGTTAATAATACCCTAACAGGTACATATTTATTACTTAATACACCTGCCTTATTTATTATGTTAATGTTTGTAGTAGTCTTACTTTATGGTTCTTTTAAAGAATTAAAAATAATAGGAAGAGTTAGTGAAATATGTGTCCCTTGTTCTATCTTTGTTTTTATAATGGGACCTATTGCTTTAATGAGTTTAGTAAAGTTTGATAATATGTTACCATTCTTTGATACTTCTATAATAGATTTTTTAAGGGGAATTTTACTTTTTACAGGAGCTTCCCTATTACCTAATTTATTATTAATTAATTATAAAGATAAATTAAAATTTAAAGATGTTGGATTAGGCTATCTTCTTGGTTGTATTGGCTTACTTATTATTGCTTTCTTTATTTTAAATATATATGGTAGTCAATTTGCTAGTATTGTAAGATTTCCTGAATATTTAATTCTTAAGAAAATACAATTCTTAGGTTATATAAGTAATGTTGAAAATATCTTAGTAATGGAATGGATTATAAACATTGTCATATCTGGATTAATATGTTTTAAAGTACTAAAAGAAAATTTAAATATATATCTATTTAGTACTATAATTATTCTATTAATTCTATTTAATGAATTATTTTTAAATAAAAACTATGTTAATGTATTAATAATTAAAAATTACTTTTATTATTTTTATATATTTTTAATACTATGTTGCTTAGTCACTAAAAAAAGTAAGAATTCAAACTAATTCTTACTTTTTATTAATTCTCTTTTTCTACTACAACAGGATCTTTAAATACTCCATCATCTGTTTTTTGCCCTTTAACTTCATACCTTATTAACTCGTAGCCTTGTAAAGTATTTTCATCAGTAATTTTAATATCATATCCATAATTATTTTTTAATCCAGAACTATTTAAAGAAGTTAACACTGTGTTAATAATAGCATTAAAATCACTCGTTTCCGTATAATTGCCTAAAACGTTTATGATATATTTAAATTTATAATCATTTACAAAATCTAAAACATTTTTATTTAAATAATTTGATAAATTTAATTGCGTACTATTATTAAATTGATTAGAGAAATCATTTTCTTCATCATATGATTCAAAGTATTCATCACATTCAGCACAATCCCCAACAAAAGTACAATTTTTTTCTGGATATAAATATAATTTTACACTATTAGCACCTGTATTTGATTTTAAAGTATTAGAAAGTTTTGTTTTAAATTCTGTTAAATAAATTATATCCATATAGTCATCAGAAATAATAAATTGATTTTCACTTTCATTATAAGTTGTACTAAATACATTAACTTCTCTTTGACTAGAATCATAACAAGTTCTTTTAGTAATTTTTTGAGAATATTGATTTATATAATGTCTAACTTTTTCATTATTACAAGTAAATTCCACACTATATCTATTCTTTAAAGTTTTTAAAATAAACTCTTCTTCCGTTTCGGCATGAACCTCTGTTTGTTTCAAAAAAACAATTTTAAAAAATTCTTCTGGATATTTTTTATAAAAATAAAAAGGTCCACCTATTATAAGGGCAAAAAATAAGATAATTCCTACTGCTGATAGAGCTTTGATACTCTTAAAATCAGTAAAGATTTTAGTAATAATTGTTGAAATAAGGAATCCTAAAAAAGATATAATTGCTGAAGCTATAGCATAATATGTCCATAAATCCATCTCCGATTCTCTTACCATAGATATAACAAATGTTACAACTGCAACAAGCATTCCACCTATTAAATTTGCTAAAGGTTGATCGCTATTATTTTTACTTCTTACTACCTCAATAATTGCTAAAATAACAATATAAACAGGTATTCCGATTATTATAAGTGAATTAAAATTAATCATTGAATACAACAACCCAAAAATAAGTAAAGCATTAACTATAACTAGCGAAATTAATTTATTTAAAGAGCCTTTATTAGCTAATCTTTTTTGCATTTGTTCTTTTTCTTCTTGCTCTTTTAAAAACTTTTCGTGTTGTTCAGCTGCTACCTTATCATAATAAGCTTGTGGTATTTCAATTATCGGTTTTTTCTCTTCATTAGAATTAATTGGCTTTGGCATATCATTATTAAAAGGATTATTATTATTTTCATTCATATCTTATCACCCTATTCTACTTTATTATAGCATAAAGTTTATTTGTTTACAAAGGATACAATCATAATTTAGACAATTTAACAAAAAAAGAAAGACAAATTAATTATCTTTCAACATCTATATAGCAAATATGTCCGTTTAAATCATAATTTTCTTTTAGTTTGTCTTTCTTAATAATATCTAAAGATAAAGTTTCATTTTGAATATAATCTTTAAATTCTTTTACACATTTATCAATATCTTCATCACCACTATAATATAAAGTAATACGATCAGCAACATTAAAGTCCTTATTCTTACGTAATTGTTGAACTTTAGAAACCATTTCACGAGCTATACCTTCTAGTATTAATTCATCTGTTAATGTTGTATCTAAAATAATAAAATGATTATTTTCCATACCAACATTAAATCCTTCTTTAGAAGAAATACGTATTTCAACCATATCTGCTGTTATTTCTTTCTCTTCATTACCCAATTCTAACTTTATAGAATCTCCTTTTTGTAAAGAATTAATACTATCTGTATCTAAATTTTCTAATTTAGTTTGGAATTCTTTAATTAAAGAACCAAATACTTTACCTACTACTTTAAAATTAGGTTTGACAGAAATATTCATATATTCATTTAAGTCATCAACAAATTCAACTTCTTTAATATTTAATTCTTCAGAAATTAAAGGAACTAAATCAGCAATTAAATCTTTATTTTTACCATCAAGTAGAGCTTTAGATAAAGGTTGACGTACTTTTATCTTCGTTTCTTCACGAACATAACGTCCTATTGAGATTAAATTACGTACTAAATCCATACGTTCTTCAATATGTTCATCAATTAACTTCTTATCACATTTTGGATAATCTGTTAAATGAACTGATTTTTCTCCTGTTAAATTACGATATAATTCTTCAGCAATAAATGGTGTTATTGGAGCTATCAATTTAGATAAACCAACTAATACTTCATATGTTGTAATATAAACTGACTTTTTAGAATTATCTAATTCACTACCCCAGAATCTATTTCTATTTCTTCTAATATACCAGTTAGATAAATCTTCTGAGACAAAAGAAGCTAAATAATGAACAGCTTTATTTAAGTCATATTCATCAAATGATGCTCTAACATCTTTAACAAGTTTATTATATTTAGATATCAACCATTTATCTATTTCTTCTCTTTTACTATATGAAACTTTACATTTATCAGTATCTATTTCATCAATATTTGCATACATAGCAAAGAAACTATAAGTATTTTTTAAAGGATTAAAGAATTTAGAATAAACTTCTTTTAAACCATCTATATCAAATTTTAGTGGAGTCCATACTGGTGAAACATAAGGAAGATAAAATCTTACAGTATCAGCCCCATATTCTTTAATTGTTGTAAAAGGTTCAACTATATTACCACGAGATTTACTCATTTTCTTACCTTCAGCATCTAAAAGTAAATCATTTACTAAAACATTTTTAAATGGTGAACATCCTTTTACAAAAGTTGATATAACCATTAAAGTATAAAACCAACCACGTGTTTGATCAATTCCTTCACAGATGAAATCTGCTGGAAACTGACTTTCCCATAATTCTTTATTTTCAAAAGGATAATGATATTGAGCAAATGGCATAGCTCCTGAATCAAACCAACAATCTAAAACATCTGGAATACGAGTCATAGGTTTTCCACATTTTGGACATTTTAAATGAACATTATCGATATAAGGTTTATGTAAATCAAAATCTTTTCCTATTTTTTCAATAGCCATTTCTTTTAATTCAGCAATACTACCAACCATATGATTATAACCACATTCACATTTAAAATATGGAATTGGACTACCCCAATATCTACTTCTTGAGACATTCCAATCACGAGCATTAGCAAGCCAGTTGGCAAATCTTTTCTCACCAACATATGAAGGATACCAATTTACTTTAGAATTAGCTTTAACTAACTTATCCGTCATCTTACTTACTCTAATATAATAACTAGGCATTGAATAATAAATTAATGGAGTATCACAACGCCAACAGTGAGGATATTCATGAGATATTTTTTGACGTTTAAATAATTTACCATTTTGTTTTAAATAATCAACAACTTCTTCATTAACATCATGAACAAACTTGCCATCCCATAAGCCACCAACATAACATCCATCTTTTCCTACAGGATTTAAATAAGGCAAATCATATTTCTTACCAACATTAGCATCATCTTCACCAAAAGCTGGAGCAATATGAACAATACCTGTACCATCTTCCATCGTAACATAATTATCACAAGTAACAAAAAATGCTTTTTTATCAACATCAAATGATGGAATTAATTGTTCATATTCCATATATTCTAAGTCTTTTCCTTTATATTTCTTTAAGACTTTAACATCTTCCCCTAATACCTTAGTAACTAAGGAAGCCCCCATAATAAATTTAGTATCTTTTGATTCAACTAAAGCATATTCTTCATCAGGATTAACACATAAACCAACATTCGCAATTAAAGTCCAAGGAGTTGTTGTCCAAGCTAAGAAATATACATCTTCATCCTTCTTTTTAAAAGGAACAATAACTGTAATAGCTGTATCAGTTTGATAGTTTTGAGCAACTTCATGCGTAGCAAGACCTGTTCCACAATGTGGACAATAAGGTACTACTCTCGTTCCTTCATAAAACATATCTTTTTCAAACATCTGTTTTAATATCCACCATTCAGTTTCAATATATTCATTTTTATAAGTAAGATAAGGATTTTCAACATCAAAGAATTGTCCCATTTTTCTAGTCAAATCAGTAAAAGCACTTTCATTTTCTCTAACACTTTTACGACATTCTTCATTAAATTTTTCAACTCCTAGTTGTTCAATTTCTTTTTTAGAAGATATACCAAGTTTTTTCTCAACATGATTTTCAATTGGTAATCCATGTGTATCCCATCCTATTTTTCTAATAACTTTCTGTCCATTCATTACATGATACTTAGTAATAGTATCCTTTAAGTTTTTAGATACCATATGATGTAACCCTGGAAATCCATTAGCAAAAGCTGGTCCATCATAGAAAACAAAAGTCTTATCATTTTCTCTTAGTTTTACTTGAGCATCATGCATTGCATTAATACTTTTCCAAGATTCACTTATAGAATTTTCAACTTCACTAACTGGTCTTTTGTCTAATTCCTTAAAATTTTTCATTTCTTCTCCTCCATTAAAAAAATTCATAAATCTAAGGGCGAATATAATCCGTGGTACCACCTTAGTTTATGAATTTATCATACACTCAATCTCTTAACGCGAGTAACGTTTACTCCTACTAATTTCAAAGTAACACATTAGAAGTGATTTACAATATTTTTTCATTAATTACTATTTCACCAATCAAGTAACTCTCTAATAATTACTAAAATATTGCCGTCTTCATCAATTGCTTTACGTGTATAAGTATACAACAAACCTTAAGATAAAGTCAAACAAAAAATGATAACTATTCTTTTAATTCAAATGTCTTTTTATTTTTCCAATATTTAGCCCAAGTAAAATCAAATATAAACAAAATATTTCAACAAAAATAAGTGTATATATACTAATATATTGACGGAAAAGCGAAATAATCAATCTATTTAAGCCAAAGAACATTAAACTTTTCCCTATTATTTCTTCTTTAGCTCTATTTTTTTTAATTAATTTTAAAATGTAAATATATAATAAGACATTTAAAAAACTTTCTATTAATGCACACGGAAAATTATTTATTCCAGCACAACACCCCTTAACAAAACATCCAATCTTTAAAATTCCATATAAACCAACAAGATTAGGAATATATAATAAAAGTAAATTTTTTTTACTAATTCTAAATATTTTAGCCATAAATGGTATTAAAATTATCGTTCCAATAATGCCACCTATAAATGAATATCCAGAAAACAAGAAATTAAGTTTTAATATAATATTATCAGAAAATAAATTATAAATATTTAAAATTTTATAATCTACTATCAAATAAATTAATTTTGAAAAAATAAAAAAATTTAATAAAAAAAGAATTAATGAATAGATTAAATGTTCAAATGGCATAATATTAAATTTTTTATTAAATAATATAATTGATATACATGTTAAAATAAAACCAGTTAAGATAACAACTAAATAAATTATACTATTTATCAAGACTAACTACATCCTTCAACAAATGAATTTATTACACTTATAAAAAAGAAAACGGTAATTATAGAAAATATCACAAAAAGAACAATAAGAACAACATCTATAATTAATACAATCAAAGATAATTTATCTTTATTCAGTACTCTTCCGATAATAGCCATAATTAAAGAAATCAATATATAAGGAAAATATAACAAATAATCTAATTCTTTATTAGCATAATCCATTGAAGATAATACCATTCCACATATAAAAACTAATACTTCTAAAACAAGAAATCCAAGTGATATCCAAGAAATAATTGGTACTTTATTAGGAATTGTATTTTCAACATTTTTTATCTTAGTTCCACATTTTCCACAATAGATATCATTTTCTTGAACATCTTCACCACATTTAGGACATTTCATACTACCACCTCTATCATCCTATCTTTAGTTTAACATATATTCTTTTTAAAAAAGTAATCTCACTTTATTATTTACAGTTTTTTTTTACAAAAAAATAATGCTATAAAAGCATTATCTTAAAAAATACAATTTTTTAGAGGT
>CANQZL010000053.1 GCA_947628325.1 uncultured Bacilli bacterium | reverse complement strand
GCTGCTGCGACAGCTAGATTTAAAGCAAAGGCTGTTTTTCCCATACCAGGACGAGCAGCAACAATTATAAGTTCACCTTCATGAAAACCGGCAGTTGCTTTATCTAAATCATAGAAACCAGAAGGAACTCCTGTCATATCGGAGCCATTTTTAGAACGCTTTTCAAGGTTTTCTTGAGCTATTGCAATAGCATCTTTGATATCAATAAAATCACTTGTTTGGCGTTCTTTAACAACATTTAATATTTTCTTTTCGGCTTCATCTAAAGTTTGAGAGATATCTTCATCTTCTTCATAGGCGTTGGTTATGATATCCGTTGCTGTTTGAATAAGATTTCTCATTACTGCTTTATCTTTAACAATTTTTATATAGTAATCTAAATTAGCAGCTGTAGCGACAGAGTCGATTACTTCACTTATGTAATCTATACCACCTATTGCTGACAGATTTTTCTTTTTATCTAATTCTTCTTTAATAGTTGTAATGTCTACAGGAATTCTTGCATCATAACAACTTCTAATTGCTTCAAATAATTTTCTATTAGCATCGCTATAGAACATTTCAGGATATAGTTCTTCACATATTTTAGTAAGAGCACTTTTGTTATCTAAGAAAGCAACTCCTAAAACACTCATTTCTGCTTCGATATTTTGAGGCATATTTCTAGTTGGCATATTATCACCTACTTACTAAGTATTACTTTTATTTCTCCCTTTACTTTTTTATGTAATTCAACTTTTACATTATGAGTTCCTAAGCTATCTAGTGGATAGTCAATTATGATTTTCTTTTTATCAATATTTATATTATGTTTTTTTAATTCTTCACATATTTGTTTTGATGAAACAGTTCCAAATACTTTGTCTTGCTCACCAGTTTTTACTTTTATCTTTAATTCGATATTTTTTAATTTCTCAGCTATTTTTTGACATTCAGCTATATAAGCTTCTTCTTCAGCTTTTCTTCTATCAAGTTCTTTTTCTAAGATTTTTTTACTTGTTGAAGTAGCAGCAACAGCAAGACCATTTTTAATTAAAAAGTTTTTGGCATAGCCATCGCTTACATCAATAATTTGATCTTTTTTCCCCTGCTTTTTTACATCTTGAAGTAATATGACTTTCATAAAATCACTCCTTAATAAATGTCTGTAACATATTATATCAAAAATTAATAAATTAATAAATACTCTGGTTAATTTGTTATATAAATTATTTTGAGGCATAAAAAAAACAAATATTTTTTTTATTTGTTTTTATCCTATATTTGTAATATTTGCACTTGCTTGAGTATCTGCTGCCTCGTTACGTGCAGTTACATCATAAATATGTTTATGCATTGTTAATACATTTTGATAGAATACTTCATAATTTTTTCTAATTTCTTGATAACGTTGATTAGCATTCTCTGCTCCAGTACTTCTCCAAGCTTCATTATATAAAGTATTCATTGTTTTATCAATATAGTCAAATATTCCTTGAATTTTGTCTGCTATATTTTTGATTGTATCTGCACTTGATCTTGCTGCACCATAGTCAGATTCTTGGAATTCTGCTGCCATTGTTGCCATATTATTTCATCCTTTCTATTTTAAAAATTATATTTCTTCAAATAAGCCTTTTCCAGTTTGAGCGTTTTCTTCTTCTGTTTCACTTAAATTTTGAGCTCCTGAGGAAATAGCTTCACCCAATTCGTTTATTAAATCCCTAAAAGCATTTAAATTACTGATTTGTCTATCTACTGATTCTCCAAAGCTATTTGCTGCAGTTCCTTTCCAAATATCTAATAGTGACATTTTTGTGTTTTGTAGGTTTTTTATTTCATTACTTAATTGAACTGCTTGTTCTACTGTCTGTCTTCCTTGTTCATTCATATCTTCTGGAGATACAAAAAGTCCATTAGCCATAATTTATACATCCTTTCTATAATATACTTATATCATATTTTTTTTTATCTTTAAAGTTTTTTTACTTTTTATTTACACTTATATTCGATATGATTGACTTATATTGCCGGAATTATCAGAATTATTAGTTATAATAACGCTATCTTGAGTATATTGAAAATTGTTTAAAGAGGATTGATTTGATGATTCGGTATTGTTTTGTGATTGCTGTAAATAAACACTATTATCATCAGTTTTAAGTCCTAATTCTTCACTATTATCGAGTAGAGATTGAGGTTCTTCTGTTACTACAGCATTAGTTGATGATAATTCTTCATTTTCCAATTGATTTTCATCATTTAATAAAGGCTCTACTTCTGTTTGTGAAGTATCTGTTAATTCATCTTTATATTCTTCAAACATTTTTTTAATAGTTTCACTAGTTTGATATCCACTATATGTTTTTAAAACTTCACCATTTTTTACTAAAAGGATAGAAGGATTTTCATTTTTTGAATCATCCAAATTTACAAAAGTTAGTGGTATATTGTAAGCCATTGCTATTTCTGTAGCTATTTTTATATACTCAGCATCATTTTCATCATCTTTATTAGCTTTTATAACAAGAGTTATTTTATCATTTATAAATTCGTTTAATTCTTCTTCTTTTATTATATTAAATAAGCCACTTGCTATTAAATTCATAAAGTATGGGGATGAAAACAAGTCTTCAGTTAATGTAGGACCTTCAGAACCTCCATTACCTCCATAGCCACCAGAACCACCATAGCCTCCTGCGCCTCCGCTATAGTCTATATCTCCAGCTCCTCCATAATCTTCTGGATTATCTTGATTACCTGATTCATCACTTGCATCATCACCAAATTTCATACTATTTTGTAAATTAGTATGAGAAGATACAACACTTTTAAAGGCATTCATTGTATTAGAAATTTTTGTTTTGCATGCTTCAAGATTATTGGCTATTGAGGATTTTGCGATATCAAAGGCAAAGCCATCATCATTGCTTGTAGAGTATCCATTTACACTACTTATTATGCTGTTAACATCAGTGGCAAGTGTGTTTAATGTTTCAGCTGCTACTGTAACACTATCTGTATTTAACATAAAAACTGCCATATATTTCCTCCTTTTTACTATTTATTAACCAATGTATCTAAAATATCCTTCCCATGATTTATCTTTATATGGACTAACATTGATTTCATTACCTGATGAGTCTCCTTGACGTCCATCTTTATTTTCATGAGCACCAACCATTTGCCCATTTCCAACGTACATTTCGGTGTGACCATTTTTCCACAAAATATCTCCTGGCTGTAAATTATTTACGTTTGGAGTTCCTGAAACAAATTCAAAACCAGTTTTTAAAAGAGCTGATTTCATATTTTTAGTGGAAGAGGCTCCAGCTTCTTTTACTCCAACACCTGCATTTTCGTATGCTTGAAGTACTAATCCAGAGCAATCATATCCTAAGCTATTAGAACTCTTATCATTTGTATATCCATAATTGTCATTGTTAGCAATTGAAGTTGCCCAGTCAATTGCTCTTTGTTGAACTGCTCCTGTTCCAGTGCTATTTTCTGTTACTGAAGATGATGCAATAGTACTTGAATCAGCACTAACTTTAGAGTTATATAATGACATTGCACCACCAGAAAAGTCTGTTTCAGCAAGAGCTGTTGCTGTTATTTCGTTACCAGCTGCTTTCACAAGAGCTGCATTTATATCACTTTTTAATCTTTCTTTTTCAGCATTTAACTCTCTTATTTTTCTTACCCAACTACTTACTATCGAACCGTCGTATTTTCCTGTTGCTTCTTCTGCAGCTTTTGCATTGCTTCGAGCAGTAGATAGTGAATCTTCTGCTGATGCTAATTCTTTTTTTAATTTTTCATAGTCTTCATATAAATCACAAGCATTTGCAAAAGCTTCCATTTGGCTATTAATTGTTGGAAAAAGATCTTCAGAAAAGCTTTTAGCTTGAGATGTTAAGCTATCATAAGATGGTCCTTGCCATGAGCCACTAAGTCCGTCAACTGTAGAATTAAAACTAGTTTGAGCTGATGATAAATTTTCTTTGTCACCATTTACTTGACCACTATTAACCATAACTTAACCTACCTCCTAATTCTCTTATATAATTTATTTTAGCATTAGGAAAAGATAAAGACAATTTATTTTAATTTTTTTATTAAACTTTTTACAATATTTTAAAAAATATATTGACAGATATATGTAAAAAGCTTGATTTTTGAGCTTATAACTGGTTTTTTTGTGTTTTCAATGATAAACTATTTATAGATAATATTATATGTGTAATGGAGGTTTTTATGGCAAAGTATGTGTGTGATTTTGAACAGGTAAGTTCTATTGGTAATGAAATCTGTGAAGCTGTTAGTGATATGTTAAGTTCTTTAACTACATATTCTTCAAACATTGAAAGTAATTTATCTTCTTGGTCTGGTGAAGCTAAATCTTCTTTTACAGCAACAAATTCTAGTTTAATTTCACAAACCACATCTGATTTTGAATATATAAATTCTTTAGGTGAATTTATTAAAGCATCTTCTGAAGCAATACAATCGGTTGAAGAAGAGCTCGCTGCTATGAAAATCTAATAAGGGAGTTGAATTTATGGCGCAATATGAATTTAGTAATTATGCAATATTCGAAGATGGTTGTAATTCAGTTAAAATTATTAATGATAATTTATCTACAAACACAGATACTATTAGTAAATGTAAAACTAATTTAAATAATCAATCCGTATTTATGGGACCAATTTGTGACTCATGTGTTGAAGGATTTGAAAATAGCAATTCTCTTTTATCAGCAATTGCTACTAATTTAAGTGCAGTTTCTTCTTATTTAAACGAAGTATCTACAGCTTATAAAAGTGGTGATGAGAATGCTTCTAATAAAATATTAAGTATTGATGGAGGATTGGTTTCAACTACATCATTAGCTAATTCTACTTTAACAGGTAATAGTAATCAGGATAAAATATATAATTATTTAAAAAGCCAAGGATTTAATGATGCTGCTATATCTGGTATTCTTGCTAATATAGAATATGAATCTGGTTTTAAAACAACTTTATATGGAGATGGTGGAACATCTTATGGGTTATGCCAATGGCATAATAGTAGGTTTACTAGATTAAAAAATTATTGTAGTAGTAACGGTCTTGATTATAAATCTCTTGATGGACAACTTTCTTATTTAGTTTATGAATTAAAAAATAATTATCCTAGTGTTTATAATTATATTAAAAAAGTTCCTAATACTAAGCAAGGTGCTTATGATGCTGCTTATAAGTGGACCACTAGTTTTGAAGTACCGGCTAATAAAGAAGCTCAAGGTGCTAAACGTGGTAATGCTGCTCAATCAAAATATTGGTCAAATTATGGAAATAAAGTTTAAAAAAAATATAAAGTATTTTATGAGTACTTTATATTTTTTAATTTAAGAGTTCTACTTTTTCGCCTAAAGACACATCTTCATTAATAGAGTTTTCATTATCCGTTGTAGTTGATTGCTGATTATTGTCCGTTATTAAACTTGATTTATAAGATTCTGTATTTATAGTACCATCATCATTATATGGTAACTCTTTGGCAAGGAGTTCTTTGATTTTATTTTGGATTTCAACCCCTTTACCAATAGTTGCTTTTGAATCTTCAATATCATCACCAAATAATGCTTTTACTTCGTCTTCTGTTAAATAACCATTTTGACTAGCTAATACTTGACCATTTTTTATTAATTCTGTAGATGGTTCTTTTTCTTTATCAGAAGTTTTGTCTAAGTCAATTAAAGCTACTGGAATTTTGTATATTGCTGCTATTTCTGTGACCATTTTTATATAATCAGCACTTTTTTCATCACTTTTGCTAACTCTTAATACTAAAACTGTTTTATTAAGTGAAATATCATCAATTTCGCTTTCAACTATTTCTGTTAGTAAACCTGCAGTTAATAGTGGTGATATTGCTAAATCTACTTTACTTTGTCCTGAACTTGATTCTGATGCTGAAGTTGTTGAACTATAACTTCCTGATGAAGAACTAGAGCCATTTCCACTATAGCTTCCATAGTAGCCTCCATCGCCTCCTGCATCTTGAAGAGCAGAATGTGATTCTATTGCTAAGAGCATATAGTCGCTAGTAGATTCTACTTTTTTTACAGCAGCACTAATATTTGTATAAATTGCTTCCTTAGCTGATTTGAAATCAAAATTGTCTTCATTTGAAACATCATAGCCATTTATGCTTTCAGCTAAACTTTGAAAATTTGAAAAAATACTACTTATTGAATTAGCTATTCCTTCTACACTTGATGTATCTAATACAAACTTTGACATATCATATTCCTACTTTCTTTTATGAAAAAACTATATTATCCATAATTAAATTAATTGCATCAAATAAATTATTTATTAATTTGTCTTCATCAAAATTTTCGATATTTTCTAATAGTTTTTTATTTACATCTGCTTTGTATGGTCCAACTGCCATCGTTAATTGGCAAAATTCATTGGTAATTGGGTTTATAAAATAACTATTAATTTGTCTTATAAACTCTAAATCATCTTCAGAACCAGTTAAGATATCTTGAAGATATATTTTAAACTCTAAATTTGCACTTTTATAATCTTTATAATACATAATGCAACTATGGGATTTATATAATTCATTAGTCGAATTTGTTTCCTTAATACTTTGAATTACTTTCTTTATTCTATCTTCAAAAGTTTCTCCATCTTGTAATAATCCATCAGATATAAATTGTTCTAGATAATTATTATATTTAGCAGCAAATGAATTATCGCTTTCATTTATAATATTAAAATTATCTAAAATTGGAATTATTAGGTCTTTTTTTAATTCTAATTCATTTGCCTTTTTAGCAGCTTGAATTACTGAATTTATTTTATCATTCATAATTATTTCCTTTCATTAGACACTACATGAATATATTGAGCCTTTTCTTTCTTTTTCTATTAAGCTAGTACTATACCAGCCATTATGCTTTCCACCATTTGGATCAAATACATATACTTTACTACCATCAGGAGATACTCCGGCTAAAACAATATAATGTCCGCCACTTGTAAATGTACCAGGTCCCATATGAGCAACTATAAGGTTTCCTTGCTTTAGACTATTTACAATATTACCTGTTGTTTGACTTTGTTGTACACATTTAACATTATAGGCTTGAGCAATTGATGGGAATAATCCTTCATCTGTTCCAGCATTTTTATATCTAAATCCATGTTTCATAGCATAATTGGCAACGACTACAGGATCTATTTCTTTGCCTAAAAGATTACTTAAAACCATAGCCATTGCAGTAGGTCCACAACCTGCTGCAGCTATTGATTTACCATAACCATAACTAACATCTTTATACCAGCCTTGACTATAAAATTTAAAGTTATTAATAGACCAATTGCCTTTTTTAGCAGCGTTTTCTAAAGTTGTAACAGCATCATCTAATTTATTAGATTTAACTGTAGATAGTAATTCTTTTATTTCTTTATCTAGTCTAGTTACTTGTTGACTATATTCATCATATTTACCAGCATAGTAACTTTTAGTTTCTTCTTCTGTCGCACTATTCTTACTTGATAAGGCTGAATTCATATTAGATTTAGCTGTTTTATACTCGCCGTATTTAGTAATTGCAGATGAAAAATTGCTCATTTGTGTAGCTATTGCTGATGGATATGAGGAAATAAAACTATCAGCATTTGAATCGAGATTATCCTTTGATGCTCCCTCCCAAGAAGAAGTTCCTATAGAAGAAATAGCTTCTTTATAATTTGAAAATAAATCTTTGATAGATGAAGCATCACCATTTACTGTTGAACTTGCTATCATTACACACCACTCACTTTGTCTTCAACATTTTTATCTGAAGCTTTATAAGCTTGATTATTTTGGTTTAAAACCGTTGCACTAGAATTTAGAGTTGAATTTGTTGTCAAAGTCATTTCAGACAAATCAGACCATCCTCCATGGCAGTAGTCGGCCATTGGGCCAGAAAAAGTTGAGTCATCAAAAACTCCTTTTATAATATTATTACAATCGTTAATACTTTGATTGATGTTTTTTACTGTATTACTGATAGTATTAACACCTTCGTCCATTTCATTATAGACTGTGTTGTAATCTTGTGACATAGTAATTCCTCCTTTAATTAGAATTTTATAGATGCTAGGGAATTTTCTAGTTCTTCTATTGCTTGAGCTCTACTTGAAATTCCCTCAGAAAGTTCTTTCATACTTTCAATTTCACTTTGTAAATTATTTGTTATTCCAGTATTACTATCTTTAAAACTTTGGGAAGCGCTTCCTTCCCAATTTACTAAATCAGAATTTAATTCTACTTTACCTTTTTCTAAATTAGTTTCTAATTCTGATATAGTGTTATTTAATTTATTACAGCCATCTCTTACTGCATCAAAATCACATACAAATTTTGCCATATTGATTCCCATCTTTCATTTGTAATTATATTATATATTCACATTATAATTTTATCATATAGAATAAATGTTTTCAATTAAATTGAAGCTTATGTGTACCTGTATTAGGTAAAAAGTGTCTTTAATAAGCATATTATATTATGTTGTGATATAATTGTTTTGCAGGTGATATATATGATTAAAAATAAAAAAGTATTTATTTTAGGTATGGCTAGAAGTGGATATGAAGCTGCTAAAATACTTGGAAAAGATAATGAAATATTAGTTACTGATATGAAAGAGCAAAATGAAGATCAAGTAAAGGACTTAGAAAAATTAGGAGTAAAAATTGTTATATGTGATAATCCTATTGATTTACTTGACGATTCCTTTGATTTAATGGTTAAAAATCCTGGTATAAAGTATACTCATCCTACTGTAGTAAAAGCTCATAATTTAGGAATTAAAGTTATAAATGAAGTAGAACTTGCTTATGAATATTTAAATAAAGAAGTAAATGTTATTGGAGTTACTGGTTCTAATGGTAAAACAACTACTGTAACATTAATTTATGAAATGTTAAAAGAAGATGGGAAAAAGGTTTATTTAGGAGGAAATATAGGTACTCCATTATGTAATTTTGTAAAAAATATTAAAAGGGGAGATTATTTAGTACTAGAAATATCTGATCATCAATTAGTAGATATGTACGATTTTAAGACTAATGTAAGTGTTTTAACTAATATATATGAAGCTCATACTGATTTTCATGATTCTCATCAAAGATATGTTGAAATGAAGAAAAAAATATTTAATAATATGAAAGAAAATGATATCGCAATTGTTAATTATGATAATAAAGAAGC
>CANQZL010000052.1 GCA_947628325.1 uncultured Bacilli bacterium | reverse complement strand
CCTTGATAATCATTAAGCATGTATTTTTTTAATTTCTTTAAAATATTATTTTCCGTTTGACGAATAAATTCATGATCTACATTTAATGAAGAAGCTAATTCTTGTTGAGTTTTTTTTGGCTCAATTATTTGACGATTATATATTATATAATATTCAAAAGGAGATAAAATATTTTTAATAGTTAAAATAAAATCTTGTAATTCTTCTTTTTCTAATCTTATACTTCTTATATTATTATCTAAAGATATAAATTCAATTAAAGGGCTTTCTTTTTCATCATTTATTTCTTTATCTAAACTAGATACTGTTATAGTTTGACATTTTTTAATATCAGCAAGAAAGTCTTTAGTAGTATGAAGTAATCTACAAAGTTCTTCATCATTAGGTATTGGTAAATTTTTAGCTTGATATTCTTTTATTATATCTAGATATTGTTTTTCTTTACGACGAAGTATTTCACTCTTTCTAATACCATAAATTTCGCCATTTACTATATTAGATAAATCTTGACTAATAAGTCTAGTTGCAAAAGATGAGAAAGCTCCAAGTGTTGGATTATATTTACGTACAGCTTTAATAAGAGATAAGTTACCTTCTTGTATTAAATCCATTATTTCATATCCTGATATCATTGAATAGTAGGAAGCTATTTTAATTACTAAACGTAAATTCCCTCTAATCATTTTTTCTTCTTTAGCTGAATCGGTGCTTTTGGCTAAGGAATAATTATCTTCTTTAGATAATGGCTTTATTCTATTTAATTCATTCATATAAGTTTTATCTATATTTTCTGGTGATATTCTAGTTAAAAAATTTAAAGCCATTTAACCCACCCCTTTTTTTAATTTCGCATATTATAGCAAAAGAAAAAGGAATAAGCAAAATTATCCCTTAAATTATAGTATTTTTTTTAATTTTTGAAATTCTTGAGTAAATAAATTATCAAAACTTTCTTCTTTTATTCCCATAATATCTAACATTTCTTCAGTAGTTATTTCATGTAATAAAACTCTTCTTATTAAATCTAAGATAAGAGCTGGTTCATCTAAATAAAAACGATAAAGGACTAAAGCATAGTAAAAACCATTTAAGTAATTGCCACTAAGTGAACAATTTATTAAAACATCTTCTTTGTTTTCTTGATTATCTTGTAAAAAACTAAGATTTTTTTGAAATTCTTTTTTACTACTAATTAAAAACTGCATTCTTTTAACAAACCAACTTCTGGTAAGAATTTTGAGTTCATGAGCTTTTAGCATTTCATAAAATAAGGGAATTACTTCACCATAAATAAAAGCATTTTTATATTCTTCATAATTAGTATCTTTTAGGGCATGAATATTTTCATGACTCATCCAGATGGGTGCCAAGTCATCTAGCTGACCAGGTATAACATAAGCTAAGATACTTCCCGTTTCTGGGATTATTTTTTCTTCTTCTTCATCATAACCATATGATATTAATGCTTGAAATTCATCTTTTAAATAAGGATTTTCCAAAATATCTACGGTACTTAAAGTTGCCCCTATTTTTATTAAAGCTTCATCACCAAACAAGTGCATACCTTCTACACCATAAGAAATGGCATAAGCTAAGGAAGTCTTTTGAGGAAATAAACTTATTTTGTTATAACTTTCATCTAAGAAACTAGAAACAAAGTTTGCTTTATTAATTTCAGCACCTGTAAAATGGTTAAATTTTACTTTATCAAATATTTTTTTTACATTATCGTAATAACCTTTATCTATTTTTATCATAATATTCACCAATCTTTTGCAAATGTATTATAACAAGATAGTCTAAAAAAGACAATTAAGTTATTCTTTAAAAGTAAACATAAAGTCTAATATTTGAACATCGTCACCTTTTTGAGCTCCAAGTTTTTCTAATTCATCATCTACGCCCATTCCTTTTAATTTACGGGCAAATCTTCTAACTGATTCATCTTCAGCAAATTTAGTCATTTTAAGTAACTTTTCTATTTCAGCACCTTTTATAATCCAAACACCTTTATCATCTTTTGTAATAGTATATGGTTTTTCATTTTTAAATTTATATATTATATGACTTTCATAAGTATTTTCTTCATATATTGGTTCATCTTTTATTTCATCTAATAAGTCAGCTAATCTTTTAATCATATCTTCTAGGCCAAGAGAATTAATAGCGCTTAATTCAATTATTTCTTTTTGAGTAAATTCTTTTTTGAATTTTTTTAGGTTTTCTTGAGCATTTGGTAAATCCATTTTATTAGCAATAATTATTTCTTTTTTATTTGCTAATTTTTGATTATAGTTTTCTAATTCTTGACGAATAGATTTATAGTCTTCGATAGGATTCCTTCCTTCAAAAGCTCCCATATCTATGACATGAGCTATTATTTTAGTACGCATGGCATGTTTTAAGAATTTTTCGCCTAAACCAGCTCCAGAACTAGCTCCTTCTATTAAGCCTGGTAAATCGGCCATTACAAAGCTACGTTGATCTTTTAATTTAACAACACCTAAATTAGGACTTAAAGTTGTAAAATGATAGGCAGCTATTTTAGGATTAGCACCACTAATTAATGATAAAATAGTACTTTTACCTACTGAAGGCATTCCCACTAAGCCAACATCTGCTAAGACTTTTAATTCGCATTTAACGATACGTTCTTCTCCTGGTTCACCATATTCACTCATTTTAGGAGCAGGATTTTCTTGAGTAGCAAATGCTTTATTACCTCGGCCTCCTCTTCCACCATGACAAACAACAAATGAATCATTTTCATCTACTAAATCACAAATTACTAAACCTGTTTCATCATCTATTAGAGTTGTTCCTTGGGGAACTTTAATAATAACATCTTCGGCATTAGCTCCATGTTTATCACTACCTTTGCCATTAACCCCTTTTTCACCTTTAATAATTTTTTTATATTTTAAATCAACAAGTGTTTTTAAACCTTTTTCAACTTTAAATATTATATCGGCTCCTTTACCCCCATTACCACCATTTGGTCCACCTAAAGGAATAAACTTTTCTCTTCTAAAAGATGTACAACCATCGCCACCTTTTCCAGCAATTAATTTAATAATAACCTCATCGACAAACATTTTTTCACCTTCTTTAGTTCTTTAACTGATTATAACATAAATAAAAGACCTTTATAAGGTCTTATAATTAAGCTTCGTAAACACTTACTTTTTTCTTGTCTCTTCCTAGTCTTTCATATTTAACTTTTCCAGAAACTTTAGCGAATAAAGTATGATCTTTACCAATTCCAACATTTACACCTGGATAAATCTTAGTTCCTCTTTGACGGTATAAAATACTTCCAGCACTAACAGTTTGACCATCAGCAGCTTTAGCACCTAATCTACGACCTCTAGAATCTCTACCGTTTTGAGTAGAACCTTGAGCTTTAACGTGAGCAAATAATTGGATATTTAACTTTAAAAATTTCATCATCTAAACCTCATTTCTAATCTCAATATTTTTAGGATACTGTGTACTTAGTTCTTCTAACATTCTAACTAAGTTATTAAGAATTTTTTCATTTATTTCAGTATCTTTTAATACTCTAATTTTAAGTAAACCAGAGTCTTCTTCGTAATCAATAGATTCATCTAATACTATAATGTTGTTAATTGATGTTATAGCCATAGTACTAACAGCACTACATACAATATCTTGTCCAGCATTAGCATAATTAGCATGACCTTTGATAACAAGTTCATAAATTTTTTTATTATTTCTTTTAATATTAACTTTTATCATAATTACTTAACAATCTTTTTAACAGTTAACTTAGTATATGGTTGTCTATGACCTTGTTTATTACGATATTTTTTCTTAGGTCTGTATTTGAAAACAACAATTTTCTTTTGTTTTCCTTGTTTATCAACAGAACAAACAACTTTTGCACCGTCAACTACTGGAGTACCAGCAACACCATCAACATATAATACTTCAGTAAAAGTAATTTCTTTACCTACTTCAGCATCTAGTTTTTCAACATAGATAGTATCACCTTCAGAAACATAATATTGTTTTCCACCAGTAACAAATATAGCTTTCATCTTCATACCTCCTTATAAATTTAAGACGCGCCCTTAAGGTGACTCTTGTACTTAAAACCTTTTCAGTGCGGTTTTGATGAGTAGCCCTTCAAAACATATAAAATTATAACAAAGTAAGTAATTAAAGTCAAACAAAATAGTAATTATTAGTTAAAATAACGATATTTTTTTAAATAATCTTTCTCATTTACATAATGATTCTTTTCTTTAAAATAATAATATTTATCTAATCTTAGATTATTTATATTATGACAATTACTTATTATCTTATCATAATAATTATTATACATAATTCTTTCTAAATAAAATTTATTCATAATATATTTAAATTCTTTAATTACTTCAATTAATTTAAAGATAAGAAATATATATAATATTAAATCATTTACTTGGTATACAAAATTAAATATTATAAATAGTAAAAGACTTATAAATCCTATTATAATCATTAAAAGATAGCTTCTTTTAAAAGGGAAAAACTTAGTTAAAATAGATAATAATAGTTTACTACCATCTAAAGGAATTATAGGTATTAAATTAAATATAATAATATTTATATTATATAATTTAAATAAGTTATAAGTACTTAATACTATTATGTTATATCTATATAATAAGTAAAATAATATAAATAATATTATTTGGAAGAATATTCCTCCTATACTTATTAAAATATCTTTATAGATTCTTTCATGAATTTTTTTATTTATATAAGTTACTCCACCAAAGGGATAAATAATTATTTTTTCAATAGTAATATTAAATAATTTAAAGAAAAATACATGACCTAGTTCATGTATTATAACTATTATTAAAATTAATGAAATATTTTTTATATATCCTGCTAATAAAGCCATTAAAATAAGAATATAAGTACTAAAATCTATCTTTATTTTATGAAAAATATTCATCATATTCTAAGTATTTACCATCTTTCATAATAGTTAATTTATAGTAATCTTCATTGTTTACTCCTAAAATATCTCCTGTACTAACATAATCATAAAGACTATAATCACTTACGGTAATATTACTATACCAAATATCAATGCCGTCATTTCCTTGAATTATAATAGTATTTCCTAAATCATCTTTATCGCCCATAAAGACAATGATTCCTGGTTTTAAAACAGCAACTGGATAGTCATTACCAACATTTAATTTAAAAGAATTATTTTCTTTTACTACTTCTTTTAAAGCTTTATCATCTAAATTAGCAATTTCAACATCATTATCATTTTCTTTTCCTTTACCAATATATTTGCGATAAAATTCATTTATTTGATTAAAATTCATATTTTTATTTAAAACTTCTTCATAGTATTTAGCTTTAAAATCTTTATTTAAATTAGTTAAAATTAAACTGACTAAAACAAAAATTACTGATAATAATAGTCTTGTCATCCACCCATAATTAGGTTCTTTATCCTGCTTTTTTCGTAACCTTAACTTTTTATAATACTTGCTATCTTTCATATTATCACCAATACATAATATGAAATGAAATCTATTTTAATAACCATCTACTAAAATAAATATAAAATATTTGCATAATTAAAGATATTATAAATTCTTCTAAATAATAATTTAAATTAAAACCAAAGAAGAAATATGTAATATTAAAATAGATTATAAATAAGAAAATATTTTTAATTACATAATATTTTTTCTTTATATTAAATAATTTAAATATAAAATAGATAATTAAAAGAATAAGTAAATTAAAGAAAAGTTTTTGATAAAGAATATCTAGTAAAAGTCCACCTATAATAATTGAAAATAAGTTATTTTTTTCAATATCATTAATTATAAAATAAGATTTTACTGGTAAAAAGATATTAATTATATAATCTAATATAAATCCTAAATATATCATTTTATACTTTTTATTATTCCTACATATATTAAATTTCGATTATCTACTAAATCAACAATTATCTCTTTACCAAGATTGTCATTATCCATCTTTATTTCTTTTATTTTACCAACATAAATTCCTTCTGGTACATTAGTTAATCCTGAAGTATAAATAATATCTCCAGCAGTTAATTCACTATACTTATCTAATAAATCTATTTTATTACCATTTAAATTACCATAAGTATTACCTATTTTAACAGAGATATTATAACCACTATCAATTAATTTAACATATGAAATATCTTTTTTTACTTCACTTATAATTCCTACTAGACCTTCTTCATTAACGACAATATCTCCTATACTTACTTTATCATTACCAACATTAATAACTATTTCTTTATAAAAATTATGAATATCTCTTAAAATAACTCTGCCTATTAAATAATCACTATTATACTTAGGAATATTTTCGATTTTAGATAGTTCATCTTTTAAGATTTGATTTTGAGTTTTTAAAGTACTTACTTCTATTAAATCATAATTATTATATTGCATATAATTAAAAAGATAAGAACCACCTATAATAATAGTTAATAGTAAAATAAGTAAGATAATTTTTAAAATAATTTTATTCTTGCGCAAATAAATCACCATTACTTTCTAGAAAACTATAATAATTATTCTTCCCAATAATTATATGATCTATGATAGGAATGCTCATCATTTTACCTAATTTAATAAATTGATTAGTTAAATAGACATCTTGATAACTTGGTTTAATAGATCCAGCGGGATGATTATGAACTATTATCATAGAAGAAGCATTACATTTAACAGCTTCCCGAAAGACATCACGAGGTGTTACATTACTACTATTGACTGTTCCAACAAAGATTATTTTTTTATCGATAATATATTTACGATTATTAAGATAAATAGCTAAAAATTTTTCTTGTAGTTCATTTTCTAATTCATCTTTTACTAAATTATAAATATCTAAACTAGATTTAATTTGAATAACTAAATCTTTCTTACTTAAGACTCTTTTACCAAATTCAATAGCACTAATAATAGTAATAGCTTTTACTTCACCTACTCCTTTAATATTTTTTAAAGAATTATAATTTATATTAGCAAACTCATTTATTTTTATATTTTTTAATATATCTGTACTTAGTTCTTTTACTGATTTGTTACTTGTTCCTGTTCTAAGTAAAATACTTAATAGTTCTTCATTACTTAAAGATGAAACACCATATTTTTTAAATCTTTCACGGGGTCGTTGTTCTTCTGGTAATTCTTTAATTAAATAACTCATAACATCTCCTTATACTTAGATAAAACACTTAAATTAATTGCATTATAAGTATCTGTACTACTTTTTTTTAATAGTTTCTCTGCATCGTCTATTTCTATAACAAAATCTTTACTAATAGTTATTTCTTTTAAGTAATAATTTAAACCAATTTCATTATAGTATTTACTTACTTTTTCAATAGCATCATTATCTTTTAAGATAGCAACATATACACGATATAAGTCATCATCGGGAACGACTATACCATTATTACGATCAGCTACTTTAACCGCATTTTCATAATTACTAAATACTCCTACTTGAAAAGCACTAGCATTAGTTTTAGAATCATCACTTGGCTTTAAGACTAATTTGTTAAAAGTAAAATAAGCTAATAAACCTCCTACTAAAATAGCACCAACTATAATTATCAAATATCTTTTCATATCATCACCAATGATAATATAGCAAGCTTCTACTTAATTAAATGTCGATAATTGTAATAGCAATTATTAAACATAAAAAATACCTCCTACTTATATTATTTATTATAAGTAAGAGGTTTCCTTTTAATTTATTAAATTATGATACTTTTTTCGCTAATTTCATTACATCCAAGTCAGGTTCTATTAATGTATCATCTTCTTCTAATAAAAGCCATTCAAGATAAGCTAATTCATCATCTTTTGCCACACTTAATAATTTACTTTTATTAAGAAAAGATACTTTTTTAGCAGTAAAATGACTTCTTAATCTTTCCCATAATTCACGTATATAGCAATATCTTTCATCTAATAAATTCATTTTAGTTTCAAGACTTTCTGTTAATTCTTCAAAAGAAAGATTTCTACTGACAAGAGATTTATCCATTTTGGAAAATAAAATATTTTCCATTTCTTTATCACTTGGAATATTTACTAATTCTGTAATATCTTTATTACTTAGATTTAATAGTCTCATAATACTATTATAAAGAAAATATGTTGCATGAGTCGTATCAACTGATTTTTTATGATTATTATTTACTCTTATTAAGACATTATCATTTTTAAAAGATTGACAGATAATTAGAGCAATTACTCTAAATATTTGATCTCCTTGATAACGACGGACAATTTTAGTTTCTAAGTTAGTAGCTGTTGTATCTATTTTATTATCAGTCCAGTAATCTTTATCAAATGATTCGTTTTTAATACAAACTTCTAAATCACCCATTGCGTCAACATAAAATTCATATAGTTTAAGAGAATTATCTAAACGTCCTTTAATATTATAATTTAGTTGTTTTGATGAAATATATATTTTACAATTACCATTTTCTCTAATATTTTCCATAAGTTTTGTTATAACATGCATGATTACACCTTTTTTCCATGCCTTAATATATCATAAGAAAAGTAATTTGTAAAAAGATTTATAATTTATTTACTATTTGTTCTAAGACAATTTTATTTTCTTCATCAAAGAATTGTCCATTAGGTAGATTAGAATGATCTTTATTAATCATTTTTGATAAGTCTTTTTTATTTACAAAGGAAATAGTAAAATTTTTCTTTTTTTCATTTTCAGTTAAACTCATTTTATGAGTATCAATTTTCTTAGTAGTTTTTACATAATAATAAGTTGTAATAGTATGTCTAGAATAAAAACTATTAGTTCTAAAATTAAAATAATTTTGATAAAAGGTTTCTAATTTAAAGACTTTATTTAAATCTTTTAAATTAAAATCTATGCCCATTTCTTCTTTTAATTCTCTTTGAATAGCTTTTATATTTGTTTCACTTTTGTGGCATTTACCACCAGGAAAGATACATTTTTCGCCTTCATTACAGATGGCAATCTCTCCTAAATCATTTTCCACGACAGCTCTAACTTTTCGTAATTTGACCCAACTATCATCAATTTCTAAATTATCTGGATTTATTTTTATTTTCATAAATACTCCTTTTAAATTATCCTTCTAATTTAACACTTACAACTTTTGATACTCCAGATTCTTGCATAGTAATTCCATATAAGGCATCTGCATATTCCAT
>CANQZL010000051.1 GCA_947628325.1 uncultured Bacilli bacterium | reverse complement strand
GTACTTTACATATATTTAGTTATATATTTGACAATAAAAAGTTAACAATAATGTAAAAATATAGTATAATTGAAATAGGTGGGTGATATCATGAAGTTAGAATATCTTGGCGGATTGATGGGCTTTGCAATAGGGGATGCTTTTGGCTTACCTGTAGAATTTAAAAGTCGTGAAGAGCTATTAAAAAATCCTGTTACTAAGATGATTGGTAATGAAACTTATGACATTCCTCCAGGAACTTGGAGTGATGATACTTCAATGCTTATTGCGACTATAGATTCAATTAATTTAAAAAATAAAGTTGATTATTTTGATATAGCCCTTAAATTTTCTGCTTGGAAAAATCATGCTTCATATACCGCAATTGGTGAAGTAGTAGGAATGGGAAGTACTTGTGCTAAAGCAATAGATAGATTTGAAGAAAATAGAGAAGATCCAACAAAATGTGGTTTAACTGATATTAATTCTAATGGAAATGGTTCGCTAATGAGAATCTTACCCCTTGCTTATTATGCTTTAGAAAAAAGTTTAAAAGAATTAGAAATAGTTGAATTAGTAAAAAATGTTTCCTCAATTACCCATGCTCATGAAATAAGTATTATGGGTTGCTATATATATGTAAGATATGCCATGTTTTTACTTACTGGTAAAGATAA
This sequence comes from uncultured Bacilli bacterium, assembly GCA_947628325.1. Taxonomy (GTDB): domain Bacteria; phylum Bacillota_I; class Bacilli_A; order RF39; family UBA660; genus Coprovivens. The sequence goes on along the minus strand of CANQZL010000051.1, from coordinate 8,611 downwards.
ATACTCAGCTTATAATATGATTAAATGTGTAGATTACTCAATGTTTAGTGATGAAACTCAAAAAGTATATGAACGTTTATTAAAAGAAGATATAAGTAAATTAAAAATTAATGATATTAAATCTACAGGATATGTTCTCGATTCATTAGAAGCTTGTATATGGGTTACTTTAAAATCTGAAAATTATAAAGAATCTATTATTGGAGCTACTAATTTAGGAGGAGATACTGATACAATAGCTGCTTTAACAGGTGGCCTTACTGGTATTATTTATGGTTATGAAAGTATTCCAAATGAATGGAAAGATACCATTGCTCGTAAAGACTATTTACTAGATATCTTTGAAGAATTTAGTGAAAATAAATATGAATAGGTGAAAACCTATTTTTATATTGTTTAAATTTAATTGACATAGTTTACACATTACTAAGAAATAATCAATAATACTTCCCTTATTATAAAAAAATCTGTTATAATTAGTATAGAGTAATGGAGTAGGTGTGGTAAATGAAAAATAAAAAATCTTTAATAGCAATAATAATTTTATTAGTAGTTGTAGGTGTAGTTGGTGTAACATTTGCTTATTTTAATTCAGTAACAACTTTTGAAAACTTATTTAAATCAGGAAAATTTCAAATTAAAGTAGATGAAGAATTCGTCAGTCCTGATAATTGGGTTCCTGGTAATACTACAGATAAAACAATTAAAGTAACTAATACTGGTACAGTAGATATGGCCGTACGAGTATGGTATGAAGAAAAATGGACTTCTGCAACAGGTGATAATTTAAATGTTTACGAAACTTGTAGTGATGATTCATCTGATATAGCAATATGTAATGGTTTATCTTCAGGTAAAGCAAGATATGCAATAATTAATTTTAGTGAAGATGGCAATTGGATTAAAGATAGTAAATTCTTTGAAGATGATACAAGCCATTCTGATACTAATCTTGTAAGTTCAGGATATTACTATTACAAATATAAATTAGCTCCAAATGAAGTATCAACATCACTAATTAACTCTGTTACATATAATAAAAATGTAGCTAATGATTATCAATGTTCAACAGAAAATAATACAACTATTTGTAATTCAACAGGTAATAAATATGATGGAGCTTCTTATAATTTAACATTCCATATCGAAACAGTTCAGTTTGATGCTTATAAAGAATATTGGGAAACTGATGTTTCAATAACAGATAAAAATTAATGAATAAAAAAACTTCTTTTACCCCTTAATTAAAGGTGAAAGGAGTTTTTTATATGTATGGAAAAAAAGTTGAAATATCAGGCATTAACACAAGTACTTTAAAAACTTTAACTAATGAAGAAATGATTGAACTATTTAAAGAATATCATAATGGTAATAAAGAAGCCAAAGATAAATTAGTAGAAGGTAATTTAAAATTAGTTTTAAGTATTTTAAAAAGATTTAAAACTAATGAAAATAACATAAATGATATGTTTCAAATAGGTTGTATTGGTTTACTTAAAGCTATAGATAACTTTGATTTGAGTTTAAATGTTTGTTTTAGTACCTATGCTGTCTTTTTAATAAAAGGAGAAATATTACGAGCATTTAGAGATGAAACTCCTATTAGAGTAAGTAGAAGTACTAAAGATATAGCCTATAAAATAATTACTTACAAAGAAAAATATTATAATACCTATGGCAAAGAACCTACTAATAAAGAAATTGCTGATACTTTAGGAATCGAAGAATACTTTATATCATATGCTTTAACTTCCTTAAAAGAACCAATTAGTATTCATACCCCAATATATAATGATGGGGGAGATACAATATATCTTCTTGATCAAATAGCTACTCCTAAAGCTGAATATGATAAAGAAACTTTACTATCATTAAAAAAAGCTTTAAGTAAATTAAAAGAAAGAGAAAGAACTATTATTTATAGTAGATATATTATGGGAAAAACCCAAACTGAATTAAGTGATGAATTGAATATTTCACAAGCTCAAGTATCTCGTATTGAAAAAACAGCCTTAGAAAATATTAAAAAGTTTGTAGCTTAAAGATCTAAAAAAAACATATAATTAATAAGGTGGTTATATGTTTTTATCTGATTTACAAGCTAAAGATATAATAAGTGTTAAAGATGGTCGAAAAATTGGTCGTATTATTGACGCTGAAATTAATAATCAAGGTAGAATAATCTATTTACTTATTGAAGAAAAGAAAAGTTTAAAAAAATTTATTGTTTCAACTTCCGATGCTAAAATATCTTTTGATGATATAACTAAAATAGGGGAAGATGTAATTTTAGTTAACATATGATATAATTAACTAGAGGTGTTTAGCAATGAACAGAAAAATGTTAATTATTGCAATAGGGACACTTTTGGTTGATCAAATAAGTAAAATTATTGTATCATCTTACTTGAACTTAGGGGAATCTATAAAAGTAATTAAAAACTTTTTCTATATAACTCTTTGTCATAATTTTGGAGCTGCTTGGGGACTATTTGACAATTCAAAGATTCCTATTATAATAGGAACAATTATAGCCATTTTATTAATATATCACTTTATTTTTTGTTTTAAAAAAAATCTTCGAAATAATATCGCTTTTGGTTTATTACTAGGTGGTTTAGCTGGAAATTTAATTGATCGTATAGTCTTTGGCTATGTTAGAGATTTTTTTGATTTCTTTATATTCAATTATAATTATCCTGTTTTTAACGTTGCAGATATTGCAATAGTAGTTGGTGTAATTTTGCTTATATATGCCATAATAAGAGGTGAAGATGTCAATGGAGATAGTAGTAAAAAACGAAAACGAAAGACTAGACAAGTATCTAGCAAATAATACTGAGTATTCAAGAAGTTTAATAACTAAAATGCTTGATGAAGATTTCATTTTAGTTAATGGTAAACCTCAAAAATCATCATATCATGTTAAAGAAAATGATGTTATTTTAATCAAAGATGGTTTTAAAATTAAAAGTGATATTAAATCAACTAAAATGGATATAGATATTTTATATGAAGATGAAGATATCATGGTAATTAATAAACCTAGTGGTTTAGTAGTCCATCCTGGTAGTGGTAATTTTGATAATACTTTAGTAAATGGTTTAATGTATTATACAGATAATTTAAGTGATATAAATGGTGAAGAAAGACCTGGTATAGTTCATAGAATAGATAAAGATACTTCAGGACTTTTACTTATTGCCAAAACCAATAAAGCTCATAGTATATTAACTGAGTATTTTAAAAATCATGATAAAATTAAAAGAGAATATATTGCTTTAATATGTGGAGAATTTCCTCATGATAGTGCTACTATAGATGCTCCAATAGGTAGAGACCCTAAAGATCGAAAAAAAATGGCTGTCGTAGCTCAAAATTCCAAAGAAGCTCTTACTTATTTAAAAGTTCTTAAAAGATATAAAGGCTATACCTTAGTAAGTTTAATTTTAAAAACAGGACGTACTCATCAAATAAGAGTACATATGAATTATATTGGATATCCTATATATAATGATCCTGTTTATAATACTAAAAAAGCTACTTCATTTGGACAATTCTTACATTCTTATAAAATGGATTTCATTCATCCTATTACTCAAAAAGAAATGCACTTTGAGTGCCCATTACCTAAAGAATTTCAAGAATTTATAGATTCATTAGAAACAAGTCAAAAATAAGATAGAAAATAAAAGCTATATAGATAAGATAAGGCATAGAAAATAATTTATATTTATCATAAGTTAACCTTATTTCATAACTTAAAAATATTGTATTAATTAGTAAGAAAAAAATATTAACTAAACTAAATAGGTAGTCTTTATAATAAAAAAAGAAGACTAAGAAAGAAAAGGAAAGAATAAAATTTGATATAACAAAAAAACATAAATCATTTTTCATTTTCTTTTCATAAATAATATGACAAAATAAAAAAGTTAATAACGATAATACAACTATATAAGTTATAATTAAAATATAAATCATTATTTCACCTCATAGTTAATCATATTAAGTAATTTAAAAAGTATTCTAAAAATACATAATATCTAAATTTGCAAATAAGATAACTATATGATAGGATATGATATATTTTATAAATATTACTTTTGACAAGTAAACTTATCTAAAGAAGATTTAACTTTACGAGATTAAAAATTTATACTAAAATTATTTATAGGAGGGAAAATATGAGTACAATTTTAATGGATAAAAAAGATGAAATTATTATGAAGTTAGTTCATTATTTTATCACGGAAGAAAATTATAATCCCATAATTGTTAATGGAGTTAAAGATGAAATATGGTTAGAAAACTCAGAAGGACCTTATCGTATAGTAAGAATTAATTCTAATAATATTTTTAATAAAGAACAATTAAATTATGATACATATAAAATAAAAAGTATAGTAAAGCAAATAAAAAAGAAAACTCTATCATTTAATGTTGATACTTTAAATATATTACTTGATGTAAATGAAGATTTACAATTAGAAGAAACTAAACATATTACTCCTGTTTTATTACAAGATAATGATTTAAATATTACAAACAAAGGTATTTTAGATGCTTTCCCTGATATAAATGATAAATTACTTAAAGATACTTCAGGTATTGAATTAATAATTAATGTTACCAAAGATATTAATGAAAAAACCGAAAAAGATAATAAGTTATATGAATCTACATTTAAACCTAAAAAAATAATATTTACTTATTTATTAGCTTTCTTATGTATTGCTATGTTTATTGTAACTATGGCTTTAGATGGATTAGATGCTCTAAATGGTGTTAGAACAGCTACTTTATTAAAACTAGGAGCTAATAATTTGTTATTCTTAAAAGCTGGTGAAGTATGGCGTTTAATTACTTATATGTTTTTACATGGTAATGCTATGCATCTTTTAGTTAATATGATTTCTTTATATATTTTAGGAATTCAAATGGAAACATTTATTGGTCGATATAAATTTTTAATTATTTATTTAGTCAGTGGTATCTGTGGTGGTTTACTTTCTGCTGCATTAAGTAAAGGCCTAGTTGTATCAGTTGGTGCCTCAGGAGCAATCTTTGGTCTTGCTGGTGCTATGGTCTATTTTGGTCTTCAATATCGTACATACTTAGGAACAGCTTTAAAACAAAGAGTTCTACCAGTTATTATAGCTAACCTAGCCATTGGATTTTTATCATCTGGTATTGATAATGCTTGTCATATAGGTGGTTTACTTGGTGGATTTTTAATAACAATGGTTGTTGGAATAAATGGTAAATCTAAAAAATCTGAACGAATAAATGGTATAATCTGTTTATTAATTTACTTAGCTGTCTTATCATATCTAATCTTTTTTAGATAAAAAAATCATCAGATTTTGATGATTTTTTTTTTTATAAATTTCTGTATAGACCAATTGCTTTTCCTAATATTGTACAATTATTTAAAATAATTGGGCTCATTGTGTCATTCTCAGGTTGAAGTCTTATATGATCTTTTTCTTTATAAAAAGTTTTTAAAGTAACTTCACCTTCATCTGTCATCGCCACAACAATCTCACCATTTCTTGCCACATTTTGTTTCTGAACAATAACTATATCTCCATCAAATATGCCTTTATTAATCATTGATTCACCTTTAGCGAGTAAAGTGAAAACAGTTTCTCTAGCAGGAATTAAACTAGCTGGAAGAGTAAACCACTCATCAGGATTTTCAATCGCTTCAATTGGATTACCACAAGAAATTTTACCTAGAAGAGGGACTTTAACTAGTTCCTCATTTTTCTTGGCAAATTCATTTTCACCAACTATTTCAATTGTTCTAAATTTAGAATTAGTTTTACGTATACAACCAGCATCTTCTAATTTTTTTAAATGAGTATGAACAGTAGCAGGGGATGAAAGTCCTAAAGCACTACCAATTTCTCTTGTTGAAGGTGGAAATCCGTGCTTAACGACATATTTCTTAATATAGTTAAGGACATCTTCTTGTCTTTTTGTAATATTCTTATCCATATCTTACCTCCAATTTAATGTTAACATACATAATGTAAAAAGTCAAACAAATGTTTATATTTTGTATTGACACGAACAAATATACGATATATAATGAAGTTGGTAAAAGGGAAAAGGAGTGATGGCAATGAGAAAAGAACTTCTAGGAAATTTGGCAGGCATCTTTTTACTTTATCTAATCATTGTATTAGGAGTAGTTGCTGTAAATGCTAGATTAGGTAATGTAGAAGAAGAAAATTCAGTAGTACTTTTACAAAAATGATATCAGATTTCTGATATTTTTTTTATTTAAAATAAAATAAATTTAGTGTATAATCAATTTAAGAGGTATTGTATTATGAAAAAAAGAATTTTATTAACTTATGCAATGTATGGTAATGGTCATCGTGCCATAGCTCAATATATTGAGAGTTATTTTAAATCTCGTGATCCTGAACTAGAAATAAAAGCCATTGATATTCTTTCATATTCAACCCCTATCTTAGGTAGACTAAGTCAAAAAGTAACCGACTTTTTTTTATTAAAGTTTCCTTTAGGATGGTCCATAATATATGATTTATTTGATACAAAAATTAGTGCAACAATAGCTAATCATACTAGTTTAAGTTTATTTAAGAATAAAAGAATGAAAAAAGTTATTTCTGAATTTAATCCTGATATGACTATTTCAACTCATTTCTTTGGTAGTAGTCTTATTGATTTTTATAATCGTAAAGGAGTAATTAATTCCAAACTTATTACTGTTGTTACTGATTATGAAGCTCATTCCTTATGGTTAAAAAGTTATAAGAGAGAACAAGCTATTATAGTTGGTGATAAAGACGAAGTAGCATACTTGGTAAAAAAAGGCATTAAAAGAAGTAAGATAAAAGCTATAGGAATTCCAATAAATCCTATTACCAACGATTCTTTTGATATAATAAAAGCAACTAGTAAATATGGTTTTGATGGTAGTAGACCAATCTGTTTATTCTTTGGTGGTGGTGGAAATGGGGGAACTCATTCACTTCCTTATATTAGAAAAGTTATTAAAGGCAATTTAAATATTGATTTTATCTATGTAGCAGGAAAAAATCAAAAAGCTAAAGAAAAAGTAGACAAGTGGATTAAAGAATATGATGCTAAAAACATAAAAACTTTAGGTTTTGTCAATAATGTTCCTGAACTATTGCAAATATGTGATTTTGTTGTAACTAAACCTGGAGGTGCTCAAACTACTGAAAGTCTATATTTTAATAAACCTGTTATTATGATTAATTGTAGTGGTGGTCAAGAAGTAGCTAATTACAAGTATTTTGAAAAAAATGGTTATGGAAAAAGAATAAAAACCTCTTATTATTTTTATAAATATTTAGAAAACATTTCTAATAAACCAGAGATAATTGAAAAAATGAAATCTAATATGGAAGAAAACCATAATGATAAAGCAATGGGAAAACTTTATGATATTGTCATGAAAAATCTAGAAACAAAATAAGAAAAGTTTACAATTTTTCTTATTTTTTTATTGTTTACTCAAGTAGATAGTTGTTATAATTATATAGTAGGAGAGTGATGATATGAATCCAGAATTAGAACATTCTTTAAATAGTTTAAGAATATTGAGTGTAGATATGATTTCTTATGCCAAAAGTGGTCATCCTGGAATCTGTTTAGGAGCTGCTCCAATAATTATGTCCCTTTTTTTAAATCATTTAAATTTTAACCCTGAAGATGATAAATGGCCTAACCGAGATCGTTTTGTTTTAAGTGCTGGGCATGGTTCAGCTTTACTTTATGCTATGTTATTTATGGCTGGTTATAATATTTCTATCGATGACTTAGTTGATTTTAGAAAATTAAATTCTAAAACTCCTGGACATCCAGAATATGGAGTTACACCTGGAGTAGAAGTTTCAACTGGTCCTTTAGGTCAAGGATTTGCTAATGCTGTAGGAATGGCTATTGCTCAAAAATATCTTGCCGGTTTAATAGACGAAGAAGTTACTAAACAAAAATTATTAAATTACAAGGTTTATTGTTTAGTTTCTGATGGTGATTTAATGGAAGGTATAGCTAATGAAGCTGCCTCTTTAGCTGGTAATCTTTTTTTAGATAACTTAATAGTTTTATATGATTCTAATGATGTAACACTAGATGGTGATTTAAAAATAAGTTCTAATGAAAATATTGTTCAGAAATTTATTAATTACAACTGGGAAGTCGATTATGTAGCTGAAGGTAATGATATTAGAGAAATAGACAAAGCTATTACAAGAGCTCAAATTAATAGAAAACCTACTTTAATAGAAATAAAAACGATTATTGGTCGTGGTTCATATCAACAAGGAAAAAGCTTAGTTCATGGAAAACCTTTAAGTAGAGAAGATTTAGCTAATTTAAGAAAAAAAGCTAATATTAATACTAATATGATGGAAATAACTGAAGCTTCAGTTAATTATGTTAGACAAACTATTAAAAGTCGTATGGGTAATACTTATAATGATTGGAAAAAATATGTTGAAGGTTTAAAGAAAAATAATCCTACAGAAAAACTTAGTAAGATTATAGAATTTATTGAAAGTGGCGAAGTTAATATCCCTTTTAATAGTAATAATTTTAAAATTCA